>CAIQSZ010000367.1 GCA_903874575.1 uncultured Elusimicrobia bacterium | reverse complement strand
TCGAGCTGATCGGGCCGAAAAACACCATGAAGCGGCCGATGTCGCCCGGGTTCCATTTCAACGGTTTGGCCACCAGCTCGGCATCGACGCTGTCGAACGGGATGCCGGTCTGCCCGAAGTCGTACATCAGGTTCTGCACCAGCAGTTGCAGCGGCAGCATCGGCAGGAAGGGCAGGAAGGCGCTGGCCACCAGCACGGAAAGCACATTGCCGAAGTTCGAGCTGGCCCCCATCTTGATGTACTTGATGATGTTGCCGAAGACCTTCCGCCCCTCGATGATGCCGTCCTCCAGGACCAGCAGGCTCTTCTTGAGCAGGATGATGTCGGCCGACTCCTTGGCGACGTCGACGGCGGTGTCCACCGAGATGCCCACGTCCGCCGTCCTCATCGCGGGCGCGTCGTTGATGCCGTCGCCCATGAAGCCGACCACGTGGCCTCCGCGCTGGAGCGCGCGGATGATCTGGTCCTTCTGCGCGGGCGAGAGGCGCGCGAACACCGTGGTCTTCTCGGCCAGGGCGGTCAGGTCCGCGTCGGACATTCCGCGAATCTGGTCGCCGGTGACCAGGCCGTCGATGGACAGGCCCACGTCGTGGCAGATTTTCTTGGTGACCAGCGCGTTGTCGCCGGTCAGGATCTTGGTGGCTACGCCGGACTTGCGCAGGGCCTCCAGCGCGGCGTTGGCCGACTCCTTGGGCGGGTCGAAGAACGCGACGTAGCCGAGCAGGACCAAGTCGGCCTCCTCGGCCGTCGAGAAGACCTCGGTGGTGCGCGGAAACTCGCGGTAGGCGATGGCGAGCACGCGGAAGCCGTCGGCGCTCAGCGACTCGTACTCCTCCAGGAGGTCCTTCTTCAGCAGGTCGATCAGCGGGTGAATCTCGTCGTCGACTTGATAGCGGCTGCAGGCGTTGAAGACCTCTTCGACGGCGCCCTTGCAGATGAGCACGTGGTCGCCTTCGTAGTCGACGACCACCGACATGCGGCGGCGCTGGAAGTCGAACGGGATCTCGTCGACCTTGCGGCAGCCGCGCTCCACGTCCAGGTCCTTGTGCGAGAGGATGGCCTTGTCGAGCAGGTTGCGCAGGCCCGTCTGGTAATACGAGTTCATGTACGCGTAGCGCAGGACGTCCTCGCTCTCGCGGCTGGTGACGTCGACGTGGCGCTCCAGGACGATCTTGTCCTGCGTCAGCGTGCCGGTCTTGTCGGTGCAGAGGATGTCCATGGCGCCGAAGTTCTGGATCGAGTTCAGGCGCTTGACGATCACCTTCTTCTTCGACATCGCGAACGCGCCCTTCGACAGGTTCACGGTGACGATCATGGGCAGCATCTCGGGCGTCAGGCCGACGGCCACGGAGAGGCTGAACATCAGCGCCTGGACCCAGTCGTGCTTGGTCGCTCCGATGATCAGGAACACGACGGCGACCATCACCACCATGAAGCGGATCATCAGCCAGGTGAACTGCTCGACGCCGCGGTCGAAGCTGGTCAGCACGCGCGCGCCGGCCAGGTAGTGCGAGATGGAGCCGAAGTAGGTGCGCGCGCCGGTGTTGACGACGACGCCGCGGGCGGTGCCGCTGAGCACGTTGCTGCCCTGGAAGCAGGCGTTGCTCAGGTCCAGCGCGCCCTTGCCCTCGCGCGCGCACGGCGACGCGTTCTTTTCGATGGGCAGGGACTCGCCGGTGAGGGCGGACTGGCTGACGAAGAAGTCCTTGGCGACGATCAGACGCAGGTCCGCGGGGATGATGGAGCCCGCGGCCAGCACGACCAGGTCGCCGGGAACCAGCTCGGAGAGGGGGACGACGGTCTCCTTGCCGTCGCGCAGGAGCGTGCAGTTCGTCTTGACCATGGCCAGGAGCTGCTCGACGGCCTTGTTCGACTGGGCCTCCTGCACGTAGGCCAGGATGACGCTGAGCACGATCATGGCGCCCACGACGACCGCGGACCGCAGGTCGTGCATCGCCGCCGCCGCGATCGCGATGACGAGAAGCTGGATGACGAGCGGGTTCTTCGCGCGCTCGTAGATCTCGCCGACGACGCTGAGCTTGTGCTTGACGCCGACCTGGTTGATGCCCCAGCGCTCGCGGCGTTCCAGCACGTCCTGCGGCGCGAGGCCGCGCTCGGAGGTCTCCTGGCGCGCCAGCACGGCCTCGGGGTCGAGCCCGGCGTGGTCGAGCATCTCCTTCTCGCCTTCGAGGGCCTCGGGGGAGGCGGTCGGCCGGTCGTCGGTCCGGCCGCGGATCTTGGTGAGGAGCGAGGAGGGGTTCGGGATCGTCATGTCGGGCGCGTCAGAAGCTCTCGGCGTGCTGGCTCATGTCCAGGCCCGCGTCTTCCTGCTCGGGGCGCACGCGCAGGGTGATGAGCGCGTCGGTCAGCGCGTACAGGGCGTAGGACGCGCCGAAGGAGTAGCCCCCGACGATGCCGATCGCCAGCAGATGGCGCACGAAGGTCGCGGTCTGTCCGTGGATCAGACCGACTTTTTCGGCGAACACGCCGGTCAGGAGCGTGCCGACGATGCCGCCGACGCCGTGGCAAGGGAACACGTCGAGGGTGTCGTCGAGGGTCGATTTGGACTTGTAGTGCACGGCGACGTTGCTGATCACCGCCGCGACGGCGCCGATGAAGAGGCTCTGGCCGACGGTGACGTAGCCCGCGGCCGGCGTGATGGCGACCAGGCCCACGACCGCGCCGACCGCCGCGCCTAGGGCGGAGGGGCGTCGCCCCCGCACGGCGTCGAAGAAGGTCCAGGCCAGCATGGCCGCCGCGCAGGCGGTGTTCGTCGTCAGGAACGCCAGCACCGCCGTTTCGTTGGCCGCACCGGCGGAGCCGGCGTTGAAGCCGAACCAGCCGAACCAGAGCATGCCCGTGCCCAGCAGAACGAACGGGATGTTCGCGGGCGCGTGGCTGCGGCCTTCCTCATGGTCCTTGCGCCGTCCCAGGTAGGTCGCGCCGGCCAGCGCCGCGAAGCCGGCGGTCATGTGCACGACGGTGCCGCCCGCGAAGTCGAGCACGCCCCAGCCGCGCAGGAAGCCCCGCGGGTGCCAGGTCCAGTGGGCGACCGGGCAGTACACGAACACCGTGAACAGGATCATGAACAGGATGTAGCTGGAGAAGCGCACGCGCTCCGCGAACGAGCCGGTGATGAGCGCGGGGGTGATGATCGCGAACTTGAGCTGGAACAGCGCGAACAGCATCAGCGGGATGGTCGGCGCCAGGTCCGGGTGGGTGGCTCCGCCGACGGCGCGGAAGAAAAAATAGGTCCGCGGGTCGCCGACGAGGCCGCGGAAGGAGTCCCCGAACGCCAGGCTGAAGCCGACCGCGACCCACAGGATGCTGACCACGCCCATCGCGATGAAGCTCTGCAGCATGGTCGAGATCACGTTCTTGCGCTGGACCATGCCGCCGTAGAAGAACGACAGGCCGGGCGTCATCAGCAGGACGAGGGCCGAGGCCGTGAGCATCCAGGCCACGTCGCCGGGCGCGCTGGGCGACGGGCCGGGCCGGGCGGGGGCGGAGTGGGCGAACAGCCCTCCGACGGCCGTCAGGCCGAGGAGGACGAGAGCGACGATCCATTCGGGTTTGTTCTTTTTCATCAGAATGAGTAGTTGATGTCGGTGAAGACCGCGACGCCTTCGCGTCCGATGCCGACGTCCACGGAGCCAACGACCTGCGGTTTGGCGACGGCGCGAAACGCCGCGCCGACGACCGGCCGCGCGTAGCGCGCCGCGGCGCGGCTGGGGCTGTCGAAGACCTCGCCGACGCCCAGGAAGGGCGCGACCTGGAGCTCGGTGGTCACGCCGGCGGTGCGGGCCTCGAAGACCTTGAAACGCTCCTCGACGTTCACGGCGGCCACCCCGCGGTCGACATAGCGGCCGTCGCCGTACGCGCGCAGGGAGTACTTGCCGCCCAGGCTGGGCAGGAGCCAGAACGGCGGCGCGGTTCCCAGCACCTGCTCGTAGTAGCCTTGGACGGCGAAGACGCGGTCCTCATGCCCCGCCCAGGGGTGGTACCAACGGCCGTCCAGGCCCTCGCGGTTGTACTCGTATTGGCTGAGGAAGCCGCGGATGGCCTTCTCGTAGAAAACATTCGCGTAGACGCCCTTGGTGGTGGTCACGCCGTGATCGCGCGTGTCGTAGTCGAGGGAGAATCTGGATTCGTTGGTCTGCTGGGCGAGGTCGGCCGACTGCCGCGGAAAGGAGGCCTCGAACTCCTTGAGGTTCGGGGTGGGGCCGTTGGTGAGACGCGACGACTGGTAGCGTTGGGCCAGGTGGAAGCGGAACCGGGGGGCGAACCACAGCGGCACGCCCGCGGCCGCCTTGTAGCCCCAGTACTCCTGCTTGTAGTTCGTTTCGGCGCTCTGGGCCGAGTCCGGGCCCAGGCCGAAGAAATGCTGGCCCGAGTCGGCCGCCTGCTGGACGCGGGCGAACACGTCGTAGTCCGTGCCCGCGACCGAATGGTCCTCGTACTGAAGCATCACCTCATGCTCGAACTTCGCGCGCGACAGGCGCGCCATGAAGGTCGCGTCGTCCGCGGGGTAGTAGTAATAACGGTAGGTCGGGGAGAGGCCGAAGACGCGGTTGTAGGTCAGCGACGGGGCGTGGATCTGCTCGATGCGCTCGTCGTGCTTGCCCTGCAGCACGACGATGGGCATCACGCCGTAGGTGACGCCGCGGTTCGGATCGGTGTCGATGATGGGCAGGCGCACGAACATGCCGCGGTCCATGGGCTTGAGCATCCAGCGCAGGAACGGCGGCGTGCCGTCCTCCTTGCGGACCGCGGAGATTTCTTTTGGAATCTGCAGACGGGCCGGGACGGGGTCGCCGCTGTCGGGATCGTCCATCAGCGCCGCCGCCGGAAGAGCGGCGCATACGAACAGGATAATGGAGATAAAAACGCGTTCCATGACGATCTTAGGGATTCTACCTTTCTCGGCCCGTCGGGGGCAATCGGCCCAGGCTCCAGCGCGCCTGCTCGGCCAATGTCTCGTCTTCGCCCGAGGAGAAGCTTTCAAGGATCGCCCGGAAATCCGCCCGCCTTGAGTTGCCCATCGCCAGCAGGGCGTTGCGCGTCAGGCGCTTGCGCACCGCGCGCGCCACCGGCAGGCCTTTGAGCCGGGCGCGCACGCCCGCGGACTTCGGGCCGGCCAGCTCGTCGAGCGGCAGGCTCGTCGGGATCTTCGCCGGCGGCAGGGCGCGCGCGGGGGCCTCGACGCGGTTCCAGGGGCCGGCCTCCTGGCACGCGTCGCAGCCGTACACCCGGTCCCCCACGCCTTCGCGAAATTCCTCCGGGATCGCGCCTTTCGTCTCGACGGTGAAGTATGAGACGCATTTGGTCGCGTCCAGCACGCGCTCGCGCGGGAAGGCGCCGGTGGGGCAGGCGTCCAGGCAGCGGGTGCAGGAGCCGCAACGGTCGGGCGCGGCCGAGTCTTCCGGAATTTCGACCGTCATCGCCAGGCCCGCGAGGAGAAAGTAGGAGCCCAGCCGCGGGCCGATCAGCATCGTGTTCTTGCCTTGCCAGCCGAGTCCCGCCGCGCGCGCGTACGAGCGCTCCAGCAGGGGGCTCATGTCGCAGAACGCGACCGCGTGGGAGCCGGGCGCGGCCGCCTTCAGCCAGTCGCGCACGCGGTTCATGCGATCGCGCAGGATTTCGTGGTAGTCGGGGCGCGCGGCGTAGCGCGCCACGCGCCCGAAGCCGGAGGCGGGGGCGGTCCGCGCGGACGGGTCCCCGTAGGAGAAGCCGCACATCAGCACGGACCTCGCCGCGGGCATCCACGCGCGGATGTCGCGGCGCGACTGCGCGTTGCGCGCCAGGTAGGCCATCTCCCCGTGCATGCCCGCCGCGATGTACGCGTCGTAGGCGGCGGCATCCGGCGAGGGGGCGGCGGCGGCGATCCCGGCCAAGTCCGCGCCCTCTTCCCGCGCGCGCGCTTTCAGCGCGGCCGCGAGTTCGGCGGGGCTCAGGCGCGCGCGACCTTGAGAATCTTGAAGACGCGCACCGCGTTGGGCAAGACGACCTCGACGGTCTCCAGCACCTTCCGGCCGAGCAGTCCTTGGGCCAGCGGAGACTGAACCGAGATCTTGCCTTCCATGGGCTCGGACTCGTCCTCGCCGACGAGGGTGTACTCCACCGTGTCGCCGTCGGCGTCCTCCAGCGACACGATGGTGCCGATGGCGACGGTGTCCTTGGGGATGTCCATCTCGTCGATCATCTTCGCGCTTTGAAGCTTGTCCTGGATCTGGCCGATGCGGCCCATGACCTCGCCCAGCTTTTCCTTGGCGGAGTGATATTCGGCGTTTTCCTTCAGGTCGCCCTTCTCGCGCGCCTCGCCGATGTCCAGCGACAGCTGGGCCTTTTGCTTCATCAGGCCCTGCAGATCGTTCTTGAGCTTCTCGTATCCGGCGCGCGTCAGGTAGGTGTCGGCCATGGAAGAATTATAGGAAATCTTCGGCGCTCAGGCGAAGCCGCCGGCGCGGCGGGCGCGCGCCAGGCGGCGCATCAGCGCGCGCAGCACGGGCTCCAGTCCGGCGGTCCGGCCGGTCAGCGCCTTGAGGCTGGTCGCGCGCTTGAGCGGCGGCTCGTTGTCCACATTGACGCCCACGCCGACGACGAGCCAGTGCAGGCGCGTCGAGTCGCCGGAGGCTTCGCAGAGGATGCCGCAGACCTTGCGGAACTTGCCGTCGGCGCCGCGCGCCAGGACGTCATTGGGGGGCTTCACCGCGGGCTCCACCCCGCCCAGGTCGCGCAGGGCGGCGGCCGCCGCCGCCCCGCAGGCCAGGGAGAACTCGCCTAGGCGCCGCGGCGCGAAGGACGGACGGATCAGCCACGACACGTAGAGCCCTCCCGGCGCCGAGCGCCAGCGCCGCCCCATGCGTCCCTTGCCCGCGGTTTGCCTCAGCGCCCACACCAAAGTGCCGTCCGGCGCGTCCTCGTCGGCCAGGCGCCGGGCGACCGACTGCGTCGAGTCCGTCTCGTCGAGCCTCACCAGACGCCTCACGCCGGGGAATTCGAGCTCGCTCATCCCGGAGAGCTTAGAACAACCCGCGGCCTCGCGGCTGGGTCCATCGGCCTAATTCGTCATAGGCTGTTTGACACTTTAATTTCTGGCGTATGGCGGTTATCATGAAACTTATGAGATATCTCGCGATAACAGTGTGGGCGGTTCTTTTTGTGCCACCCCGAGCCTTCGCCGCAGGGATGGCAATAAGCCGCCCCATGAGTGCGGAATCATCGCCGATGTGGGTAAGGCCGGTCGCCGATGTTCTTTGGAGTTCTAATGGGGATTCCTTGACGCAAGGATCGTTGTCCCTGGGAAGGCTGGCAACTTCTGGTTCTAACCAAGGGCGTTCGTTTTCGGAATCGCCTTGGATTTTGGATCCGCTGTTGCATGAATTAAATCGTACCGGCGTGTCTCTTGACGCTTTTAAAGGGATGAGCTTGACAGAGAAAGGTGCGGCCTTAAGAGCTGCCGCCGATGCAGCCGAGCGGTCCTTTGAGGAACGCGTCAGATCTATTCAAAGAATGGCAGACGGAGTCGGTGAAATTAGCGACAGAGTTCTGGAAGATACGGTCGAGGGGGAAAGGGCTTACGAATCGGCGGCCCCGTATTATCTCCAAGACTCAGATGTAGATGCGTACAGAAAAGGCGTGGCCGATCTTGGAATAATTAACGCTCAGCGCTTTCAGGCGAAAGCTGTGAAGGCACGGAGACTTGCAGGAGAAATGAGGTCTTACCTGATTCTGGGTAAAACGGACGACGGCTCCTGGTATATTCATCCGCGTCCGCTTGTTGATATCAAGGGTCAACGCCTGCCGGAGCTTATGGGGGAATTAATTGGGTCCTTGGAGGCGATAGACGAACCGTGGGTTCCTGCTTTTTCTAGTCAACTTTCTGCTGATCTGATGCTCGAGAATTCCGTCGCAGGGTATGGAGCGGAAGGTGGAGAATTAAGACAGGCTCACAGGGACCGGTTAGGGCATATCACCGAACGGCGTGATGTTCCTGCGTTCAGGCGATCCCTGGAGGTATTACGGCAGTTACCGCTAGGGCAGGAAGCACGATTAGCGCCGTACATGGGAAGCGACAGGAAAGGCAACGTATCATTTTCCAATAGTGATATCGGACATCTAGTGAACGTGTTGACAGAATACAGAAAAATGGCGACGGCCCTCCCCATCCGTGAGGAACTATTGCAGAGCCGCGACTTCCTTCTGAAGTCGGGTACCGTTGACTCCACATGGTATGACTACTTGTATCTATTAAAAATGGGCATCCCTGCCACGGGAAAATATGATTCTTATCTCACCTGGAATCAGCTCCATCGTCTAAGCGTTCCGGCTCTCGACCGCCTAAGGCGTGTGGCCTTGAGATTGGCGGCTGGAGGACTCGCCCTTCTAGGCATTGCATGGGGCGCTTTCGCCTCGCTGCCGATGATCGCCGTCGCCTCGATGATCGTCGCCGCGTTGGTCTTGATTGCTGCCTCCATGCGGGGATTCTATAGGAGGTACCACATACTGTCTTCGATCAGAGTAATCGATGCGTACTTAAAAGCGAATGGCTTAATTTGACAATGTCCATCAACAGATGCGCGGGAGGGGGTCGCCGGCGGGCAGGTCGAGGAGGCGTCCGACGCCCAGGGCGCTCTTGAGCGTGACCACGCCGCGCGCATCGTCCAAGACGCGGCCGATGCGGCGGGCGCCCGCGCTTTCGGGGTGGCGGCGCATGATCGCCAGGGCGCGTTCGGCGTCCTGATCGGGGACCACGGCGACGAAGCGGCCCTCGTTGGCGACCTGGAGGGGATCCAGGCCCAGCAGCTCGCAGGCGCCGCGCACGGCCTCGTCGACGGGGACGCAGGGCTCCTCGATGAGGAGCGAGCGCTTGGCGCCCGCCGCCAGCTCCAGCAGGACGCCGGCCAGGCCGCCGCGCGTGGCGTCGCGCAGGCAGTGGACTTCCACGCCCGCGGCCAGCAGGTCCAGGACCACGGCGGCCAGCGGGGCGGTGTCGCTGACGATGCCGCCCTCGAACGACAGGCCCTCGCGCACCGACATCACGGCCATGCCGTGGCGGCCGACGTCGCCGTTGACCAGCACGGCGTCGCCGGGGCGCATCGAGCGCGGCGCGACGGGCGCGGGCGCTTCCACCAGTCCGATGCCGGACGTGTTGATGAACAGGCCGTCGGCTTTGCCGCGGTCGACGACCTTGGTGTCGCCGGTGACCAGTTCCACGCCGGCCGCGCGGCAGGCGTCGCGCATGGAGTCGGCCACGCGCTCCAGCGTCTCGCGCGGCAGGCCTTCCTCCAGGATGAAGCCCGCGCTCAGCCACAGCGGCCGCGCGCCGCACATGGCCAGGTCGTTGACCGTGCCGTGCACCGCCAGCTTGCCGATGTCGCCGCCGGGAAAGAACAGCGGCCGCACCACGTAGGAGTCGGTGGTGAAGGCCAGCTTCACGCCGCCGGCCTCCAGCACCGCGCCGTCGTGGCGCTCGTCCAGCCGGGCGTTGGCGAAGCGCGGCAGGAACACGGACTCGATGAGGCGGTGCATCAGCGTGCCGCCGCCGCCGTGGGCCAGCAGGATGCGGGTCTCGTCGGTCAGCGGGACCGGGCAATCAGGCATGGGCGGCTCCGTCGCGGCGGTAGCGCCAGTACGCGGCGCAGGCGCCTTCCGACGAGACCATGGTCGCGCCGAGCGGGCGCTCGGGGGTGCAGGAGGTCCCGAACGCCGGGCACTCGGACGGCTTCAGGCGCCCGCGCAGGACCAGCCCGGCCCGGCATTCGGGCGACTCGACGACGCGGATGCCCTCGACGCGGAAGCGCTTCTCGGCGTCGAAGTCCGCGTAGGCGGGCTGGAGGGCCAGGCCGCTGCGCGCGATGGGGCCGATGCCGCGCCAGTTCCGGTCCACGACCTCGAAGACGTCGGCCAGCACCTGCCGCGCCCTTTCGTTTCCTTCCGGACGGACCGCGCGCGCGTACGAGTTTTCCACCTCGGCGCGGCCCGACTCCAGCTGGCGCACGCACCGCAGCACCCCGTCCAGGATGTCCAGCGGCTCGAAGCCCGTGACCACGATCGGCACCCGGAATTTGCGCGCCAGCGGCTCGTACTCGCGCGTGCCCATCACCGCGCAGACGTGGCCCGCGGCCAGGAAGGCCTGGACGGTGTTGTCCAGGGCGCTCATGATCGCGGCGATGGCGGGAGGCACCGTGACGTGGGAGACCAGCGCCGAGAAGTTCTTCACCCCGCGGCGCGCGGCCTGGAAGACGGCCATCGCGTTGGCGGGCGCGGTCGTTTCGAAGCCGACCGCGAAGAACACCACCTCGCGGCCCGGATTTTTCTCGGCCAGCGCCAGCGCGTCCAGCGGCGAATAGACGATGCGCACGTCGCCGCCGCGCGCCTTCACGCGGAGCAGGTCGTCGCGGGAGCCCGGCACGCGCAACATGTCGCCGAAGGAGCAGAAGATGACGCCGGGCCGCGACGCGACGGCGAGCGCCCGGTCGATGGTCTCCAGGGGCGTCACGCACACCGGGCAGCCCGGGCCGTGGGCCAAGGTCAACTCGGCGGGCAGGAGCGCGTCCAGACCGAAGCGGACGATCGCGTGCGTCTGGCCGCCGCACACCTCCATCAAGGTCCAAGGCCGGGTGACCGCGCGCCGGATTTCGGCGGCGAGCGCCTTGGCCCCGGCGGCGTCGCGGTATTCGTCCAGGAACCTCACGGCGTCTCCCCGAGTTCCTTGAGGGTCTCGAAGATCTTGCGGGCCTCGTCCTCGTCCACGCGGCTGATCGCGAAACCCACGTGGACGATCACGTGGTCGCCGACGCGCGCCTCGGGACAATAGGCCAGGCTCACTTCCTTGACGATCCCGCCGAAGCTGACGCGCGCGCCGCGCGTCAAGTCCTCGCCCGAGACGGAGAGCACCAGGCCCGGGATGCCTAGGCACATGGGGCCTCCCTGAGGACGAGGGCCGCCGCCGCGGCCTGGCCCAGCGCGAGGCCGCCGTCGTTGGGCGGCACGCGCTGATGCCACAGGGCCTCGAAGCCCGCGGCGCGCAGGGCGCGGACGGCGCCGCTGAGCAGGACGCGGTTCTGGAAGCAGCCGCCGGACAGCGCGACGCGCGGCTCGCCCGCGCGCCGGGCGACGGCGACGACGGCGCCGACCAGGCCCGCGTGGAAGCGCGCGGCCACGACGGGGACCGGCGCGGCGGCGCGCACATCCGAGATCAGGGCCCGGAAGGCCGGCTCCCAATCCACGATCACGACCCCGCCCTCTTCGACGAGCGGGAACGGATAGCCGGCGCCCGCCGGCGCTCCCGTCGCCGCGCACTCCAGCTCCAGGGCGGCCTGGCCTTCGAAGGTCGCCGTCTGGCGCAGGCCCGCCAGGGACGCGGCGGCGTCGAACAGTCTTCCGGCGCTGGTCGTGCGCGGCGAGGAAAGCCCGCGTTCGAGCATGCGGCCCAAAGTCCGCCGCTCGGGCGCGCCGAAGGCGGCGACGGGCGCCAGGTCCTCCCAGTCCAGGGCTTCCCGGCCGCCCAGTTCGTACAGCAGACCGAGCGCGCAGCGGCGGGGCTCGCGCACCGCCGCCTCTCCCCCGGGCAGGGAGAACGCGCGCAGATGGGCGAACCGGACGAAGCCGTCGGGCGCGACGCGCAGGAACTCTCCGCCCCAGACGGTCCGGTCGGGCCCCCAGCCGCTGCCGTCCCAGGTCACGCCCAGCGCGGGGGGTTCCAGGCCGTTATCGGCCAGGCAGGACAGCGCGTGCGCGTGATGGTGTTGGACCTCGACGACCGGCAGGCCCAGGCTCCGCGCGTAGCGCGTCGAGACGTAATCAGGGTGGAGGTCGCAGACGACCGCCTCGGGGCGGAAGTCGTAGAGATCTTGAAGCGTGGAGATCGTCCGGCGGAAGGCCTCGCAGGCGTTTTCCGTGGAGAGGTCTCCGATGTGCTGGCTTACGAGCACCGCGCGGTCCAGGGCGAGCGCGACGGCGTTCTTGAGGTGCCCGCCGACGGCCAGCACGCGCGGCCCGCCCTCGCGCGCGGGGATGGGCAGCGGCGCGTAGCCGCGGGCGCGGCGCAGGAGCATCTCGCGCCCCTCGACGACGGCCGCCACCGAATCGTCCACGGCGCGGGCGATCGGGCGGTCATGGACCAGGAAGAGGTCGGCGACGTCCCGCAGGTCCTCGAGCGCGCGGCGCTCGTCGGTCGAGATCGGCTCCTCGGAGAGATTGCCGCTGGTCGCCACGACGGGATGGGGGAATTCCTCGAAGAGCAGGTGGTGGAGCGGCGCGTGGGGGAGCATGACTCCCAGGCGGGGATTGCCCGGCGCGACCGGGTCGCAGACGCGCGCTCTGGGGTCGGCGGCGCGGCGCAGGAGCACGATCGGCGCCTCCGAGGAGGCCAGCAGACGTTCTTCCATCGCATCCAGGTCGCAGAGAGCGCGCGCGGCCTCCCTATCCCGGACCATAAGGGCGAACGGCTTGTCGCGGCGCGCCTTGCGCCCGCGCAAAGCCAGCACCGCGGCGGGGTCGCGCGCGTCGGCCCAGAGCTGAAAGCCGCCGACGCCTTTCACCGCCAGCACCCGGCCCTGCGACAGCGCGCGTCCGGCGGCGCGCACGGCTTCGTCGCCGCGCGCCAGGACGGCGCCGTCGCCGTTCCAGAGTTCCACTCGCGGCCCGCAGTCGGGGCAGGCGATGGGCTGGGCGTGGAAGCGGCGGTCGCCCGGGTTCTCGTACTCGCCGAGGCAGGCGGCGCACATGCGCCAGCGCTTCATCGTCGTGGCCGCGCGGTCGTACGGAAGGGCTTCGATGATGCTGTAGCGCGGGCCGCAGTGCGCGCAGTTGACGAACGGGTAGCGGTAGCGCCGGTCCCGCGGGTCGCGCATCTCGCGCAGGCAGTCCGGGCAGGCCGCGATGTCGGGAAGGATCGTCGCCGTCTTGGCCCCGCCCAGGCTGGCGTGGATTTCGAAGCCCTCCAGGCCGGACGGGGCGAGAAAGGTCGGTTCCAGCCCGGTCAGCGCGGAGTGCGGCGGCAGCTCCGCGGGAAGGCGGACCAGGAAGCGGCGCACGGCGTCCGCGTCGCCCTCGACTTCCAGCACCGCGCCGCCGGCGTCGTTGGCGACCCAGCCGGCCAGTCCCAGTTCCCCGGCCAGGCGGTGGACGAAGGGACGAAAGCCGACGCCCTGCACCGCGCCGCGCACGGCGACGCGCAGGCGCTCATTGGGCATGCGTCAGTTCCAGCGCGTTGAAGTGCGGAATCGCGTTGACCGCGCCGCAGGAGGCGCAGGGACGGTAGGGCGTCCCGTGGTCATGATCGTGCTCATGATCGTCGTGTCCGTGGTCGTGCGGGTGATCATGCTCGTGTTCGAACGGGGACTCCTTGGCGCCGCACGCGCATGCGATTTCCGCGGGGATGCGGCTGATCTCGACCTTCGCGCCGGCCAGCGGCGTGCCCTTGGACTGCACCAGGAACGCCTGGCGCACCGACGCCTCCGTCAGCCCGGGGCCGTAGCGCAGGCGCACCGCGCGGACCTTGGGGAGCGAGCGTCCAAGCGGGGTCTTGAGGAACTCCTCGATCAGCTGTTCGACCATTCCGTACTCATGCATGGGAGGCCTCCAGGCGCGCGCAGACCAGGGCGCGCACGCGGGACGTCAGTTCGGGCAGGGCGGCCGCGACGGGCGGCGACAGGCGCTCGCCGTGCGAGAAGTCTCCGCCGCCGACGCAGATCAGCGCGGCCTCGGGCGCGCGGCCGTACCAGAGCCGGGCCGCGGCCAGCAAGGTCTCGGGCGTCAGGTGGTGGGTGAGCGAGTCGTCCGACGCGGGCTCGGGGAGCACCGGACGTTGAGTCACCGTTCCGGGCGCGCCGTCGCGTGCGGCGTCGATGAAAACCACGAAGTCCGACTCGGCGGCGGCGGCGGCCATCTCGATGAGGAGCTGGTGGGACGCCTCCACGCGGACCCGGCTCTCCGGCCAGGCGTCGTACAACGCGCCGGCGACCAAGCGTCCGGCCCCGTCATCGCCGCGGAGAGGATTCCCGTAGCCGATGACGAGGACCGAGGTCATGCCCCTCGGCGCAATTCGTCCAGGACCGCGCCTCCGGGCGCGACCAATTGGATGTGCAGGGGCATGGCCCCCGCCGCGTGGGTGGAACAGCTCAGGCACGGGTCGTAGGAGCGGATGACGGCCTCGACGCGGTTGAGCATCCCTTCCTGGAGCTTGCCTGCCTTCACGTAGATCTTGGCGGCCTGCAGAATCCCCTTGTTCATCGCCAGGTTGTTGTGCCCGGTCGCGATGATGAGATTGGCCCAGGTGATCAGGCCGCGGTCGTCGATCTTGTAGTGGTGGATCAGCGTGCCGCGCGGGGCTTCGGACATGCCGACGCCCTCGCTCGCGTTCGCGCCGGCCTCGGCGCGGACGCGGGTATCCAGGATGCGGGGGTCGTCCAGGATGGCCTGCATCTCCTCAAGAGCGCCCAGGATTTCGACCAGGCGCCCGTAGTGCTGGTGGAAGGAGCTCGTCACCGGTCCGTTTTCCATCTTCCGGTATTCGGCGAACGCGTGGTCGGCCTTCGGCGTGCCGAAGCCTTTCGCGGCGTTGAGGCGCGCCAGCGGGCCCACGCGGTACAGGCCGTCCGGGTAGCCGAGGTGCTTGTAGTACGGGAACTTCAGGTACGACCAGTCCTCGACGGCCTCGCCGATGACGTCCTGGTAGCGGGCGGATTCGATTTCTCGGACGATCTTGCCCTGGGGGTTGACCACGGCGAGCTTGCCGGCGTAGTGCTCCCAGCGCCCGTTCTCGTCGAGCATGGCCATGTAGTGCGAGGGGAACTGGCCGAGCGTGCGGATCTCTTCGACGAAACGCGGCATGAGGGGGACGAACCATTCGAGCGTGCGCTCGGCGATGGCGAACGCCTCCGGCAACGAGGCGCGAAGGGCGTCCCGGTTTTCCGCGGTCAGCGGAGAGCTGACGCCTCCCGGGACGATCCAGGCGGGGTGCACGCGCCTGCCGCCCAGCAGCTCGATGGCCTTCTGCCCGAAGCGTCGCAGGGCGATGCCGTCGCGGGCGACCGCCGGGTTCACCGCCGCCAAGCCCAGGATGTTGCGCTTGGCGGGATCGGAGTCCAGCCCCAGCAGGAGATCGGGGCTCGAGAGATGGAAGAAGCTCAGCGCGTGGGACTGGACGATCTGCGCCAGGTTCATGAACTTGCGCAGGAGCACGCCGGTCTCCGGCACGCGCACGGCCATCAGCGCGTCGCACGCCTTGGCCGACGCCACCAGGTGGCTGACGGGGCAGATGCCGCAGATGCGCGCCATCAGGGAGGGCATCTCGTGGAACGGGCGGCCCTCGACGAACTTCTCGAAGCCGCGGAACTGGGTGATATGGAGGCGCGCGTCCTGGACCTCTTCGTTGTCGTCGAGGTGAAGGGTGATCTTCGCGTGGCCTTCGATGCGGGTGACCGGGTCGATCTCGATGATGCGGGACATGGGGCTCCTAGCCGAAACGGCCGCGTCCATGCAGGTCGGGCGTGCGGCCCGCCAGCAGGTCGGCGACCACGGAGAAGATATCGTCCGCCGACGGCGGACAGCCGGGGACGAACACGTCCACCGGAACGAACTCGTGCAAGGGGCGCGCCTGGGGCAGCAGCGGCGGGATGACCTTGTTGGGGACGTGGGGGTTGATCTGCGCGTTCTCGAGGTACGCCCGCGCCAGCACGCCCTCCGTGCCGAACTGGTTGCGCATCGCGGGGACGTTCGAGGTCACCGCGCAGTCGCCCAGCGCGACCAGGATTTTCGTGCGCGCGCGGATCATCTTCGCTTTTTTGAGGTCGTCCTCGTTGCTCACCGCGCCCTCGACGATGGTCACGTCCACGGACTCCGGAAAGGTCTTGATGTCGACGAGCGGGCTGTAGACCAGGTCGACCTTGTCCGCGATCTCCAGGATGCGCTCGTCCATGTCCAAGAAGGACATGTGGCACCCGGAACAGCCGTCCATCCAAACCGTCGCCAAGCGGACCTTGCTCACGCGTGTTCCTCCCGCATCTGCGTCAAGTAAGGCAGGAAATCGCGGCGCTTGCGCATCTCCGCCACCGACTTGCCCTTTTCCGAAAGCGCGCCGGTCGGGCAGACCTGGACGCACTTGCCGCAGGTGGTGCAGCTTTCGGATTCGCCCCACGGCTGCTTGAGGCCGGTGATGACCTGGGAGCGGATGCCGCGGCCCATCACGTCCCAAGTGTGCGCGCCTTCCACTTCGTCGCAGACGCGCACGCAGCGCGTGCACAGGACGCAGCGGTTGTGGTCCAAGGTGAAGCGCGCGTGCGACGCGTCCACCGCGAACGACGGGTACAGGTACGGGAAGCGGACGTGGTCGATGCCCAGGCTTTGCGCCAAGCTCTGCAGGTCGCAGTGTCCGTTCGACACGCAGACCGAGCAGACGTGGTTGCGCTCGGACAGCAGGAGCTCGACGATCATCTTGCGGTACTTGTCCAGGCGCTCGGAGCGCGTGGACACGTTCAGTCCTTCGGTGGCCTTGAGGACGCAGGCCGGCTGAAGCTTCGGCGAGCCCGCGATCTCGACCAGGCACAGCCGGCACGCGCCGACGGTGGACAAGCCTTCCAGCGCGCACAGCGTGGGAATGGCGACGTTATGCTCGCGCGCGACGGCCAGAACCGTCTGGTCGGCGCGGGCGCTGACGTCTTTTCCGTCCATTACGAAGGTGACGACTCCGGGAGCGGCGGGGCTCATGCGGCGGCCTCCTGGGAGATCCGGCAGCGGCCCGCCGGACAGCGTTTATCTCTGATATGGGCCTCGTACTCGTCGCGGAAGTAGCGCAGGGTGGTGATCACGGGGTTCGGGGCGGACTGCCCCAGGCCGCACAGGCTGGTGTTGCGGACCATGTCGCACAGCTCTTCCAGGCGCGCGAGGTCGCCTTCGCTGGCGGTCCCGCGCGTGATGTCGTCCAGCACGCGGTGCATCTGGGCGGTTCCGACCCTGCAGGGGACGCACTTGCCGCACGACTCGCCCGTGCAGAAATCCATGAAGTAGCGCGCCACGTCGACCATGCACGAGGTCTCGTCCATGACGATCATGCCGCCGGAGCCCATGATGGAGCCGATGGAGACCAGCGAGTCGTAGTCGAGGGGCATGTCGAGGAATTTCTCGGGGACGCAGCCGCCCGACGGGCCGCCGGTCTGCACGGCCTTGAACTTCTTGCCGTCGGGGATGCCGCCGCCGATCTCGAAGATGATCTCGCGCAGGGTGATCCCCATGGGGACTTCGATGAGGCCGGTGTGGACGACGCGTCCGGAGAGCGCGAAGACCTTGGTCCCCTTGCTCTTCGGCGTGCCGATGGCCGCGTACCATTCGCCGCCCCGGCGCACGATGGGCGCGATGTTGGCGAAGGTCTCCACGTTGTTGATCAAGGTGGGGCAGCCCCACAGTCCGGCCTGCGCCGGGAACGGAGGGCGGGGGCGCGGCGTGCCGCGCTGGCCTTCGACGGAAGCCATCAGCGCGGTCTCCTCGCCGCAGACGAACGCGCCGGCGCCCAGGCGGAGTTCCACTTTAAAGCCGAAGTCCGAGCCGCCGATCTTGTCGCCGAGCAGGCCGTACTGTTCCGCCTGCCGGATGGCCTTGCGCAGCCGCGAGACGGCCAGCGGATATTCCGCGCGGACGTAGACGAAGCCGTGCTTCGCCCCGACCGCGTAAGCGGCCAGCGTCATCCCTTCCAGAACGCGGTGCGGGTCGCCTTCCATGACGGAGCGATCCATGAACGCGCCCGGGTCGCCTTCGTCGCCGTTGCAGACGACGTATTTCTCCGCGCCGGCCGCCTTGGCCACCGTCCCCCACTTGAGGCCGCTGGGATAGCCGGCGCCGCCGCGGCCGCGCAGGCCGCTGACCGAGACCTGTTGGATGATCTCCGCGGGCGCCATTGAGGCCAGCGCGGTGAGCAGAGCCGTGTAGCCTCCGGCCGCGATGTAGTCTTCGATGCTTTCCGGATCGATCTGCCCCAGGTTTTCCAGGGCGATCTTTTTCTGGCGGGCGAAGAACGGGCTGTCGGACGGCAGGCGCAGGCGCTCAAGCGGCTCGCCGCCCAGGCTGGCGGCCAGTTCGGGAGCGTCGGAGGCCTCGACCGACCGGTACAGGAGATTGTCGGGAGAAACCGAAACGATGGGCCCGCTGGCGCACAGCCCGCGGCAGCCGACGCGCATCACGGTCACGGCCTCGCCCATGCCTCGCTCTTTCGTCTCGCGGGCCAAGGCCTGCTGGACGGTATCGCTTCCCGCCGAATGGCAGCCGGTGCCCTGGCAAACGCGGACCACCCGTCCGGCTACGGCGGCCGCGGCGCGGGTCTTTTCGGCCAGCGCCTGGAGTTCCTCAAGAGTCATGTTTCATCCACTCCTCAACCTTGCCGACCAAATCTTCGGCCTTGATTTTTCCGTGCATGGCGCCGTCCAGGACGACGGCGGGCGCCAGGCCGCACGAGCCGATGCAGCGCGCCTCCAGCAGGGACACGCGCCCGTCCTTCGTGGTCTGCCCGGGCTTCACGCCCAGGCGATCCTGCACGGCTTCGACGAGACCTTGGGCTCCCTTAATATAGCAGGTGGTGCCCATGCACACGACGCAGGTGTGCTTGCCCGGGGGGCGCAAGGTGAAGTGCTGGTAGAAGGTGGCCACGCCGTAGACCCGGCTGTACGGCACGCGCAGGCTGGCGGCGACGAAGCGCAAGCCGTCGTCGTCCAGGAACCCGAAGGCGCCTTGGACGGCGTGCAGCACCTCGATCAAAGCGTCGGCGCGATAGCCGTGGCGCCGCATGGTCGCGGCGACGAGCTTCCAACGCGCGTCGCCGGACGGGGCGGGCGTTCGGCTGCCTAGAAATCGGCCGTGGTGAGTCTGGGCTACGGACATTATGTAGTACCTCCTGCTGGGGCAAACACAGCAACGGATCAGCCAGTTTGATGAATGTCAGGTCGCGCGCGAACGGGCGTCATAGTCGGCCCAGCGCGCGTCGACGCGCTTCTGTATCTCGTCCTCGTGCTCCGGGGTCAGCCCTTTGTAGCGTCCTTGGCCGCGCGTGAACTCGGCGACGGGCTTGCGCGCGGAGGCGTTCATGTTGAGCCGGAACTTCCCGTCCTCGATCTCGTAGAGGGCGAACAGCCCGGTCTGCACCGACAGCCGCGACAGCGCCACCGTGCGCTCGGAGTCGTACTTCCAGCCGGGAGGGCACGGAGCCAGCACGTGGATGAAGCGGAAGCCCTTGATGGTCCGCGCCTTCGCGAACTTGCGGACCATGTCCTCGGCGTACGCGGGCGCGGCGGTCGCCTGGTAGGCGATGTGGTGCGCCTCCATGATCGCGTCGATGTCCTTTTTGGGGCGCAAGTTGCCGGCCTTGCCGGGAGTGGTCATGGTCCAGGCTCCGTCGGGCGTGCTGCCGCTGCGCTGGATGCCGGTGTTCATGTACGCCTCGTTGTCGTAGCAGACGTAGAGAATGTCCTCGCCGCGCTCGGCGGCGCCGGAGAGGGCTTGGATTCCGATGTCGTAGGTGCCGCCGTCCCCGGCCCAGGCGACCACCTGGGTCTGCGCGTCCCCGCGCGCCAGCAGGCCGGCCTTCACGCCGGAGGCCGCGGCGGCCGCGGACGCGAACGGGACATGAAGCACGGGCACGCCGAGGGCGGAGCGCGGACTTTGTCCGGCCAGCACGGTCCAGCAGCAGGCGGGCAGGACCACGACGGTTTGGGCGCCGAGGCCTTTGAGCGCGTAGCGCATCGCCAGCGTGGCGCCGCAGCCCTGGCAGGCCTGGTGGCCCGGGGTCATCAGTTCGGCGGCGGGAATGCTGGGTTTCATCGCGGGTCCTCCATCCATGCGGGTTCAAGCGCGGAGGCTTTCCCGGAGTCGGTCTCCAGCCATATCTCTTTGAGCAGTTCGACGGTGATGTCTCCGCCGCCCAGGCCCGCGACGTAGCCGTAGATCTCGGGGCGCTCGGGCAGGCCGTACATCGCGGCCTTGAGCTCTTCGCAGAAGATGCCCTGCTGGCCCTGCGAGTAGTTGCGGTCCACCACGGCGACCTTCTGCCCCTGCCGGAGGACGCGGCGCAGGGTCTTGGCGGGGAACGGCCGGAACAGGCGCACCCGCACCACGCCGGCCTTCCTGCCGGCCTCGCGCAGCTCGTCGACGGCCTGCTTGGCCGTGGAGCCGACGGCGCCGGAGGTCAGCAGCACGGTGTCCGCGTCCGCGGTGCGGTAGGTTTCGATCACGCCGTAGTCGCGGCCGAACTCGCGGCCGAACTCGGCGCCGGCGCGCTCGGTCTCGTCCTCGGCGCGCTCCATGTCGAGGGCGAGGCGCTTGCGCAGGCGCATGTAGCCTTTCGGTCCCTCCATCGCGCCGAAGCCGGCGGGAGCGGCGGGGTCCAGGCGGCGCGGGGCGTCCCACGGGGGGAGGAAGGCGTCGGCCTGCTCCTGGGTGGGGACGTCGACGGGCTCGTACACGTGAGAGAGGGTGAAGCCGTCCAGGACGACCATCGCCGGGAGCTGGACGCGCTCGGCGATCTTGTACGCCTGCAGGACGGTGTCCAGGACCTCTTGATTGGTCGCGCAGTAAAGCTGAATCCAGCCGGTGTCCCGCTGCGACAAGGAATCGGTCTGGTCGGTCCACAGGTTCCACGGCGCGGCCAGCGCGCGGTTGACGTCCACCATCACGATGGGCAGGCGGGCGCCGGACACCCAGTGCAGGAGCTCGTGCATGTACGCCAGGCCCTGCGACGAGGTCGCGGTGAAGCAGCGCGCGCCGGCGCTGGCGGCGCCCAGCAGGGCGGCCATGGCGGAGTGCTCGGATTCGATGCGCATGAAGCGGCCGGAGAATTCGCCTTTGGCCTCCATCTCGGCGATCAGCTCGACGACCTGGGTCGCGGGAGTGATCGGGTAGGCGGCGACGACCTGCGCGCGCGCCAGCACCGCGCCCAGGGTGGCCGCGTGGTTTCCCATCAGGACCTTTCTCATCGCGCGCCCTCTTCGACCATGATCAGGCACTTCGGCGGGCATTCGGCGACGCAGATGCCGCAGCCCTTGCAGTGATCCATGTCGATGACCGGCCTGCCGTCGATCATCTCGATGCAGGCGTCGGGACAGTATTTCCAGCACAGCATGCAGCCGGTGCACTTCTCGGGGCGCAGCCGCGGCGCCATGGTGCGCCAGCTTCCGGTCAGGTTCTCCAGCGTGGAGCGGTCGGAGACGTGCACGACGGGAAGGTTTTCATCGATCTTAAGCCGGGGCATGGCCGGCCTCCTCGAGAATCAGCGCGTACGCTTCCCGCGCCGCGGCGACGTTGGCCTCCACCTTCGCGGGGACCGTCTCCCGGACGGCGGCCTCCAGCGAGCGCGCGTCGGCCAGGTTGAAGGCGGCGCAGACGGCGCCGCAGACGGCGGTATTGACCATGGGGCTGGTCGCGGGACCCAGCCCGTGCTTGACGGCGATGCGCCGGGCGGGGACGGCGTGGACGCGCAGGCCGGGCCAACGGGACGCGAATTCCGCGGCGGATTTTTCCGTGTTCAAGACGATCTCGCCGCCGCGCTTCAGCCCGGCGGTCGCCGCCGGGTCGTCGGCGAACGAGGGGTCCAGGATGACGACGGCGTCGGGGTTGTAGAGGCGGGTGCGGGCGTGGATGGGCTTGTCGGAGATGCGCGCGTAGGCGGTGACCGGAGCGCCGCGCCGCTCGACGCCGAATTCCGGGATGGCGAGGCATTCTCCCCGTCCGGAACGCAGGACGGCGTCCGCCAGCATCTTCGCCGCCATCACGGTGCCTTGGCCGCCGCGGCCGTGGAATCGTATCTCGAACACGAGGCCTCCTCCGGGCGCCGCCCGGACGTCCTCAGCGCCAGCAACGATGATGCCAGAAGACGTTCGGGAGGGGGCTCGGGGTGGCGCCGTCGATCAGTCCAGCCAGTCCCGTTCCTTGAGCTTTTTGGGCAGATATTGCTTGGTCAGGTACTGGAAGTCCTTGTTGGCCAGCGCGTCGAGCTCGTACTTGAGGCCGGAGGACAGCATGCGTTTGATCTCGACCTGCCACTCCTTCTTCTGGAACCAGGGATAGTTCAGCAGTTCCTTGGCGCGGGAGACGTCCTTGTCGTTGAGCTTGATGCCGACGTTGCGCGGCAGGTCGTACTGCTCGGGGTCGCAGGACGACAGGCCGACGAATTTCGCGTCGGGGATGGCCATGCGCTGGCTCTCGAAGGCCAGGTTGATGGAGCCCTGCTTCACGACGGAGTAGATGTAGTACCCCCACGGGTCGTTGTCGACGAGGACGTAGACGGGGAGTTTGCGCTCCTCGTTGAGGCGGCGCGCCAGGCGGCGCACGCCGCGCGGGGGCTGGCCGTTGCCGGTGAGCAGGATGCAGTTGTATTTGCGCCAGAACTTATCCTCGGCCAGGCGGTTCCACTGCGTGCCCTTCTCGATGAGAAGGACGAAGTCGGCCGTGCACTTCTTGATCTTCAGGTACTCGTCTTCGACGATGGACGGCACCGAGTAGCCGCCCTTGCCCAGCTTGGCGCAGTCCACCTTGTCGCCGTCGTCTTCGAACGTCACGGGGCCGATGACGGTGCCGGCGTTCTCCGCGCGGACGTGGAACTCCTCGCGCAGGGCGGCCAGCCCGACCTCGAGGTCCTCGATGACCGGGTCGGACTCGGCCTGATCGTCGAAGGTGTTCTCGTGCGAGTCTCCCATGGTGTGCTTCGTGCGGTAGTAGATCTCGCGCAGGCTGGTGGTCAGGTCGGCCTTCTGCAGCTCGTTGAGCGCGTCGGCGACCAGCATGGTCTGCATGAACTTCTTGGCCATGGCCACGTTGAAGAAGGTGCGCAGCGGCTTGTTGCCGCCCATCTCGATGAAGCCCTTCTTCGCGTTGAACTTCACGTTCGACAGCGAACGGACCGGGATGGAAATCGCGGGGTCCTTTCCCTTCGCGGCCGCGGCGATGACCAAGTCGGCCAGGCCGACCAGCTTCTTCTCGACGGCGGGATTTCGCTTGGCCATGGGTTATTTGCCTTCCTTCACATGGGCGGGGGCGTCGCCCTCGACGCCCTCGGCGGTGACGATGATGGAGTCGGGCAGGCCGAAGGGGCCGGCTTTCTTGTCCACGAGCTCGTCCGTCTTTTGGCCGCCGGTCAGCTTCTTGGCGACGTCGTTGAGCTGGGCGCGTAGCTTGGCCTCGGCGATCTTGCCGCCCTTGAGGCGCTTGCAGGCTCCCACCACTTCCTCGATATAGAGCTCGAAGATGTTCCGGCGCTTATTTTCGGCGTGGGCGCGCTCGCGGCGCTTGATGAACACGCCCAGGCGGCGTCCGGCCTCGCGCAGGGCGAGGGTGATCTCCTTGCGGATCTCGTCGTAATCGGCGATGGCTTCCTTGGACTCGCTGGTGAAGGGAACCCACACCGAGGCCATGTGCACGAACACGGCCATGGGCCCGGCCGGGGGCGCCCCGCGGGACTGGGAGACGCCGTAGTTCTTCCACGTGGTGTCCAGCACCGCCTTGAAGGTGGCGCAGGCGGACTGCTGGTAAACCAGGGGAACGCGGTTGGCGAAGCGGATGACTCGCGCCAGCTCGCCGTCGTCGTCGCGGCTCTCGCCCTCGGCCAGCGGGGCCTTGGGCGCGGCGGCCGCGGCGGCGGCCAGCGCTTCCGGGGTCTTGCCGAACGCCAGGCCGACCTCGATGACGAACGGGTTGCCGCGGTACACGGCCGGCGGCCGGGTGACGGCCGTGTAGAACTCGCCCTTGATCTGCTTGAACAGGCCGGCCAGGATGGCTTTCTCGCCGATCGGCGAGAGGCAGTTCGTGGGCGGAGCCATCAGCTTGGTGGCCTGGATGGTCTTGTACAGGTTCTCGGCGGCCTGGCCGGTGACGTCGCGCGGGCGCATGTGCGCCTTGAGGCCGGCGTTCTTGCAGATGTCCTCGGCGGTTTCGGTGGAGACGCGGGAGAAGTCGCCGGACAGGAAGCCGGACAGCCAATGGCTTTTCGTGTCCTGCAGCATCTTGAGCATCATGCCCAGTTCGATGCCGTAGGGATGAGGTTTGATCTCCTTCGGCGGCTCGGGGTTGACGGGGATGGTGCGCGGATAGCTCTTCACCTCGCCGTCCGGGGCGTGATAGGTGAAGGTGGCGTGCGGGTTGGAGATCGCCGACAGCTCCATGTATTCATCGACGGAGGCGCGGCCCTTCTGGTACTTGCCCTCCAGCTCGATGGTCACCTGGGTGCCGCGGTGGCGCTCCCACTCGATCTGCTTCTTTTCCAGGATGATCGGTTCGTTCTTTTTCGTGTCGATTTGGACTTCGAAGTAGTGCGCGGGCTGCTTCTCGCCCGTGCGCGAGATGATCTTCACCGGCTTGCCGGTGGTCAGTTGGCCGTACATGCCCGCCGCCGAGATGCCGATGCCCTGCTGGCCTCGACTCATGCGCAGGCGGTGGAACTTCGAGCCGTAGAGGAGCTTGGCGAACACTCGGGGAATCTGGTCGCGCACGATGCCGGGGCCGTGGTCGATCACGGTGACGCGGAAGCGCGTCGCCTGCGACGCCGGCGGGGCCGGAGCGTCGCCCACGCCCGCCGGCTCCAACTTCACGACGATGTCGGGCAGGAGGCCCGCCTCCTCCGACGCGTCCAGCGCGTTGTCGACCGCTTCCTTAACGGCCGTCAGCAGCGCCTTGCGGGGATTGTCGAACCCCAGGAGGTGCCGGTTCTTGGTGAAGAACTCGGAGACGGAGATTTCGCGTTGCTGTTTGCCCATCTCGTCGGCGCTCTTGCCGGCGGGGCGTGCCTTCGCCTTCGTTTCGGTGTTTTTCATGGAAATCGGGGGCCCATCCTAGCAAAGCGCGGGTCCCGTCGGGAATCCCATCCTGCCCTTAGATTTATGCCGGCAGGTCCTTCGTCCTGTGTTTCCCTTCCCCATGTGGCTCTGGCGATTCGTCAGCATCGTAGCTACAGTGTAAATGTGGCATGCGGGAGTGGAACAAGTGAGAGTGAGGGAAAGGATGGAGTCTAGCAAAGTCGGACTTATGCCGTCAGTGAGGCTCGTCGTCGCCGTTGCGCTTGCATTCTTGGCCGCAACATCTCAAGTGAGGGCCTGGGATATGGTCCTTGATTTCAAAGTTTTCTGCGCTCGGCAGGAACAGGCAAGGGTCCGGCTTATGCAAAAGCGCGCGAGGGTCACGAACCCAAGGTATCTGTTGGCGTACTGTCGCCGCGAAGTGACCAAGGAGCGAACGGAAGACGTTTGTAGCGC
>CAIQSZ010000366.1 GCA_903874575.1 uncultured Elusimicrobia bacterium | reverse complement strand
GTCGCCGGTGCCGCCGATATAGTCGACGACGGAGATCAGGCCCGGAGCGCACTCGAAATGCGCCAAAATCTTCACCCCCGGGTACATCTTCCGGTAAAATTCGACGGACGCGGAGTCGAAGTTGTCGTGCACGACGCAGGAACCGTCCCAGACCACCAACTCGGAGCCCAATTTCCTGCCGAGCTCCTTGGCGAGATTGCGGCCCATCATCGCGTCGGGGATGAAGACGATCTTCGGATGCTTCTCGTAGAGCTTGCGCAGGATCCTGGGAGCGTTGGCGGAGGTCACGACCACATCGCACTCGGCTTTCACGTCCGCCGAGGTATTGATGTAAACGACGACGGGCGCGCCCGGATGGCTTTTTTTCAGCGCGCGCACCTGCGCGGCCGTGATCGACTCGGACAACGAACAGCCGGCCTCCGGCGCCGGAAGCAGGATCGTCTTCTCGGGGTTGAGGACCTTGGCGGTTTCCGCCATGAAGCGCACGCCGCAGAAAACCACGCGCTCCGCGTCGGACTCCGCGCACAGCTTCGCCAGCCTGTAGGAGTCGCCGATCATGTCGGCGACCCCGAGCATGACCTCCGCGCGCTGGTACACGTGCGCGGGGATGACCGTCCGCGACTCTTCCTTAAGGCGGTTGATCTTCCAGGTGAGGCGCGCCGCTTTCTCAAGCTCGGCGTCCTGGAAGCCCAGGTCGGCCAGCCCTTTGTCGGCAAGACGGTCCGCCTCCGCGGCCGCCTCCGCCGCGGTCGGCTCGGGAGCGCGACGCTCCTTCACCGCCACAGGTCCAGCTCCGGGTAGTTGCAGAAAACGCCGTCCACGCCCAAGTCGGCGAGGCGGTCTCGCTCCGCCGGCGTATTCACCGTGTAAACGAAGACCTTGTAGTCGCGGTCGTGCGCCGCCTTCACCGCGCGGGCGGTCGTCTGCCGGACGGACAGGTGAAGGGATTGGGCGGACAGGTCTTTCATCTCCTTGAACGCGGTCTTCAGGGCGGTCACGCCGAGAAGATAACCAAGGCGCACCTTCTCGTCAAGGGAGCGGATCGAGTACAGCGCGGCGCGGTCGAAGCTGGAGACGAGCGTGCGCGCCAGCGCCCCGCGCTCGCGGATGAAATCCGCCACGCGCTCCTCGATTCCGGGATACACGTTCGAGCCGTGCTTGATTTCCAGGTGCAGCTCGACCGAGGACGGGACCAGCTCGAAAAGCTCCTCCAGGCGAGGCAGGCGCTCGCCCCGGAAACGCTCGCCGAACCAGGCTCCGACGTCGAGGTTCTCGCCCTCGCCCTTCCAACGGAGATTTCTCATGCGGCGTTTTTTCCGGCCGCAGCGCTTGAGATCGTCGTCGTGCGCGATGACGAGCTCGCGGTCGAGCGTCTGATGCACGTCGAACTCGATGGCCTTGGCGCCCATGGCCAGCGCGCGTCGAAACGCCGCCATCGTGTTCTCGGGGGCGTGGCCGCTGGCCCCGCGGTGGGCGATCACGAGCACGCGTCGATCCTCTCCAGGAAGGCGCCCAGGACGGCGTCCTCGAATTCGACGCCGAGCCTGGCGTCGCGGCCGGTGCCCGGCCCGTGATAGTCCGAACCGCCGACGACCATCAGCCCGCGCGATTGGGCCCAATCCCCATACATGCGGACCTGGGAGGGCGTGTGCGCGCCGTAGTGGACCTCGACGCCCTGGAGCCCCAGAGCGCGCAGTTCCTCCAATTCCGCTTCCTTGCCCGCGGTGGCGGGGTGGGCCAGGCAGGCGACGCCGCCCGCGTCGCGGATCAGGGCGATGGCTTCCGCGGGGCTGGGGCCCATGGAGTCCACGAAGCCGGGCTTCCCCCTCACGAGGAAGCGCTCGAACGCTTCCTTGCGGTTCTTCACGATCCCCAGACGCCGCAACGCGTCCGCCACGTGCGGACG
>CAIQSZ010000365.1 GCA_903874575.1 uncultured Elusimicrobia bacterium | reverse complement strand
CGTGATGGAAGTCATCCGCGCCAAGGGCGGGCGCATCCACGCCTATACGTCCTCCAATCCCGAGGAAATTCAGGGCGTCAACAACCGCGCCCAACTCGCCGTCGCCGAGCGCGTCCTCAACAGGCGCATGCTGGAGCGACTGATGATCTCCGGCGTCACCATCCGCGATCCGCAGTCCACGCATGTGGACGCGGACGTCGAGATCGGCGGGGACACGATCATCTATCCGGGAACCATCCTGCGCGGCAAGACGAAGATCGGTAGGATGTGCCGCATCGGGCCGTTCACTCATATCGAGGACACCGTCATCGGCAACGAGTGCGAAGTCCGCTTCTCGTACGTGCTCCAGTCGCGGCTGCTCGAGAAGACCTTGGTCGGGCCGTTCGCGCACATCCGTCCCGCCTCGAGCATCGGCCCGCGCGCGCGCATCGGGAACTTCACCGAGGTGAAGGCCTCGCGCATCGGTTTCGGCTCGAAGGTCAACCACCTTTCCTACATCGGCGACGCCGACATCGCCGAGGACGTCAATATCGGAGCCGGCACGATCACCTGCAACTATGACGGGAAGGAGAAGCATAAGACGACGATCGGCGCGAAGGCCTTTATCGGCTCCAACGTGAACCTGATCGCGCCCGTGAAGGTCGGCCGAGGCGCGAAGATCGCGGCCGGTTCCACCATCACCGAGGACGTCCCTGACGAGGCGCTCGCCATCGCGCGCTGCCGCCAGGTGAACAAGGCCTGACCATGGCCGCCAAGACCCCCGCCTCGGAGGTGAGGATGTCCGCCCATAAGCCCGTAGAAAAGACCCTGCCCATGGAGGGTCTGAGGACCTTTCGCGGCCTCAAGATATTCTCGGGCAACGCGAATCGTCCGCTCGCCGAGGGCATCTGCAAGTATCTGGGCGTGCCGCTGGGCAAGGCCCACGTCGGGCGCTTCGCCGACGGCGAAATCAACGTGCAGATCGAGGAGAACGTCCGCGGCGCCGACTGCTACCTCATCCAGCCGACCTGCCGCCCGACCAACGAAAACCTGATGGAACTCCTGATCCTGATCGACGCGTTGCGCCGCGCGTCGGCGGGGCGCATCACGGCCGTGATCCCGTACTTCGGCTACGCCCGCGCCGACCGCAAGACCGCGCCGCGCGTTCCGATCAGTTCCAAGCTGGTCGCCAACCTCGTCGTTACCGCCGGCGCCCAGCGCGTCATCACGATGGACCTTCATGCCGCGCAGATCCAGGGCTTTTTCGACATCCCGGTCGACCACCTCTATGCCGCGCCCATCCTGCTCGATTACGTGAAGCGCAAGAATCTCAAGAACCTCGTGGTCGTGAGCCCCGACGTGGGCGGCACGGAGCGGGCGCGCGCGTTCGCCAAGCGTCTCAACGCCCAGTTGGTCATCATCGACAAGCGGCGTCCGCGTCCGAACGAGGCCTCGGTCTACAACATCATCGGCGACGTGAGGGGCAAAGCCTGTTTCATCCTGGACGACATGATCGACACCGGGGGGACTCTAGTCAAGGTCGCCGAGAAAATCCGCGAGAACGGCGCGACGAAGGTGTACGCCGCGTGCGTGCACGGGGTGCTTTCCGGCGCCGCTCATGATTTGATCGCCAAGTCGTCTTTGGAAGAGATGATTCTCACCGATTCGATTCCGGTCCACGCGTTGGCCGGGGGGAAGCTGAAGGTCCTATCGATCTCGCCTCTGTTGGGCGAGGCGATCGCCCGCAATCATCAGGGCAAATCCATCAGCGCGTTGTTCGTTTGATTTAGCTTAGGAGGAAGTAAGAGTCATGGAGATCACGTTGAACGTCGAAGTCCGCGCCGCGAAGGGCACCAAGAAGGAGCTCTCGACGCTGCGCGCCGGATCCCGCATCCCCGCCGTCGTCTACGGGGAGCAACAGCCGCCGTTGAACATCGCTTTGTCGGAGCGTGAGTTCATGGACGCGCGCAAGAAGGGCGGCGCCAACGCCATTCTTCGCCTCAAGCATGAGAAGGGCGAGGAGACCGTCATGGTGAAGGAACTGCAGCGCCATCCCGTCACCGACCGTCCGACGCACGCCGACTTCCAGCGCATCTCGCTGACGAAGAAGATCGACGCGCGCGTCCCCCTCATCGTCGTGGGCGTGGCCACCGGCGTCAAGGACTTCGGCGGCATGCTGGCTTACGATCTGCGCGAGCTGCGCATCAAGGCCCTGCCGACGCAGATCCCTCAGAAGATCGAAGTGGACGTTACGAAGCTCGGCCTGCATGAGGCGCTGCACGTGTCCGACCTGGCCCTTCCCGAGGGCGTCGAGGTCGTCGACGACGCGAAGGCCGTCGTCGTCCACGTCACCATCGCCAAGGTGGAGGAGGTCGCCGAACCCGCGGTCGTCCCCGGAGCCGAAGGCGCGGCCGCCGCGGCCGAGCCCGAGAGTTCCAACACCAAAGGCAAAAAGGACGAAGAGGGCAAGCTCGTCAAGGAGCCGGCCAAGCCCGGCGCTCCGGCCGCCGATGCCAAGAAGGAGCCGGCCAAGAAGGAAGGCAAATAGGGCTTCCCGATCGTGGCGCTCCGGCTCGTCGTGGGTCTGGGCAATCCGGGCTCGGAGTACGAGCGGACGCGCCACAACGTCGGATTCCGCCTCGTCGACCGTTTGGTCGGCGGGGCGGATTCTTTTTGGAAGGACTTCAAGGGAGTGGGTGTCGTCGCGAAGTGGGGCGACGTCTGGGTCGTAAAGCCGATGACCTTCATGAACGAGTCCGGCCAATGCGTGCGGGCTTTCGCCGGCTATCACAACGTGCTTCCGTCCGACGTCCTGGTCGTGTACGACGAACTGGCTCTTCCCTTGGGCAAGGTTCGCCTGCGCAAGAAGGGCTCGGCCGGCGGGCAGAAGGGCATGCTCTCCATCCTCCGCCATCTCGGCAGCGACGAGGTTCCGCGCCTGCGCCTGGGCATCGGCCCTCAGCCCGAGAACCTTGACGCGGCGGACTTCGTGCTGGGCCGCTTCAAGCCGGATCAAGAGAAAGACCTCGAGGAAGGCCTGGCGCGCGCCACGGACGCCGTGCGCCTGGTTCGCGACGAGGGCCTGGAAGCGGCGATGAACCGCTATAATCCGGTCTGAACGAATATGAATCCTCTGTTCAAGATCGCCGTCGGCGTGATCAGCTTGTTTCTGGGCGTGGGCTATCTTTATCGTCCGGACCTTATCGAGCGCATGAACGCCGTCCTGCGCGACTACGTTCTTAACGACGCCTACATCGCGCTCGAGCGCCGGAAGTGGGGGGCATTCTTCCTGCTCGTCGCCTTTCTGTTCTTGTACATGGGTTGGACCGCGCTGCACCGATGAACGCGTCGCTCGAGGACCTCGCAAACGAGGCCCTCTCCTGGATGCGGGATCGCTCCCTTGAGACCGCCGCGGAGCTTTACCTGAGCCGTTCGTCGGACCGGGTCCTCACGCGCCGCGACGCCGCCCGCGAGGGCGTGGAGACGGCGGAGTCCTTCGGCGCCGGGGTGCGCGTCATGCGCGGCGGACGCGCGGGCTTCGCGTCGGCCGGCGCGGCCGATCTCGAGACCCTGCGAGGGCTCTGGCGGCGCGCGGTCGAACAGCTCCCCCACGCCGAAGCCGAGCCGGAGCGCGACCTGGCCGCGCCCGTGCGCGGGCAGGCGGATCCGGCGCTGGCGGCGTCTCTCTGGGACGACTCCTTGTTCTCCCGGTCGTGGGAAGAACTGGAGGAT
>CAIQSZ010000364.1 GCA_903874575.1 uncultured Elusimicrobia bacterium | reverse complement strand
CACGGGAGCGGTTCATCGAGGAGCTGAAGAGCGAGTCCTACGACATCGTGGCGATCAGCGCGATCCCGCCGAATTTTATCAAGGCGCGGGAGATGTGCCGGCTGGTGCGGGAGCTGCAGCCGGGCGCGAAGATCATCGTGGGCGGCCACATTTCCGGGACGCCCGGGACCGGCGCGTACTCCTGATCCGCGGGATCGATGGCCACGGACGTCTGCCGTTTCGGCCCCCCGGGCAACGGGCCCGTCTCCGGCATGCCTTGGCCCAGGTTGCACCATTTGGCGTCGTCCGTCTTGTAGCCGAGCGCGGCGGCTTCCGCCATCACGTAGATGACGCCGGTGCGCGGCACGACGCGGAAGGAAGAGGACGCTTTGTCGGTCATAGGGAGGATTTCATCTCATGAGACCATCAACGAGCACGCGACGAAGCGGCCGGAGTGGGACAGCGACAGGCTCCAGTCTTGAGGCTTGCCGCGCCAAAGCACGGTGGGCAGGCCGTCTTCCTCGGAGAGCGCGAGCTTGCCCGCGCTGCCGATCTCGTCGTTGCAGGAGGCGATGAAGTCCAGGGCCCGGTCGCGGGCGAAGGCGCCGGGGGAAGCCCCGGCGGGGATTTCGGCGACGTCCCAGACGGCGTCGCCCGCGGTTTCATCGTCGCCCAGGAAGCCGCCGCGCAGGACGGCGACGCAGTGCAGCTTGTCTTCGTCGTCGTCCGTGAAGCGGAAGTCCAGCTGAAGGCCGGTGGAGACGTGCGCGGCCTTGCGGCGGAACAGGTCCACTTCCAGCTCGTGGAACGCGCCGTGCGGGACGACCAGCTTGGTGCGGGCGAGCGCCTTGTGGCAGGCCTCCTTGGCGGCGAAGACGCGCCAGAAGGAGCGGAAGAAGTCGTCGCCGCTCTTCAATCTCAGCGCGGCCAGTTCCCGCGCGGTCAGGTGGCGCTTCAGCCATTCGGGGTCGGCGTCGCAGAGGTCGTCCGAAAAGTTCTCGCGCAGCAGCGGGGCCTTGAGGTCGACGACGTCGTTGCCGGCGCAGTTCTTGGGGAGAGGGCAGTCGCGCCACCACTCGTTCTGGAGCTCGGCGATCCGGTCGAACATGCGCTGGGAGACCTCGCGCGGGCTGGTTTCGCCCGGGCGGGCGCCGTCGATGAGATCGCATTTCACGCGGAACACGGAGCCTTCGGGCGGACGCACGGTCGTCGCGATCTGGTCGTCGGCTCTCAGGTACACGCACAAGATCTTGGCGCTGGGCACGTCGAGGGCCATGCGGCCGAGGAAATCTTTCGGGCGCTTGGCCTCGAACCAGCCGGAGCGGGAGCGTCCGGCTTCGGGGTAGACGAACACGGCTCCGCCCTCGCGCAGGACCCAGACGCACTTGTCGTACGCCTTCTGGCGCCAGGCCTCGGAGGCGGCGTCTTCGCCGCCGCGCAGGAACGGGATGCAGCGCACGGTGTAGAGCAGGGCGCGGATGAAGGCGGACTTCAGCGGCCCGCCGAGCCGGTAGTAGTTCGTG
>CAIQSZ010000363.1 GCA_903874575.1 uncultured Elusimicrobia bacterium | reverse complement strand
GGGATAGATTTTCCCGGTGCGTCTCCGCCGTTCGGACGCTGATCCCGAGCTTGGCCGCGATGACCTTGTTCGGGCACCCCTCGGCGAGGAACGTCAGCACCTCAAGTTCCCGGCTCGTCAACGGGACGCCGTCCGGCCGTCCACGGGCGGAGTCCGGCGCCGAAGACAAAAGGGCGTCGCTCATGCCCGCGGGAAACTGAAGGCCGCCCTGGTACACGTTCTCGATGGCCTCGAGCAGGTCGCCCGCCGGCTGGTCCTTCGTCACGTAGCCCTGCACGCCGCACCTCGCCATTTTCAGCACGTACTCCGCGCTGGAATGGATGCTGAAGGCGATGAGCTTGGACCGCGGGACGAGACGTCGCAGCCGGCGGGCCAGTTCCCCGCCGTCGATGGCGGGAAGGTTCACGTCCAGGACGATGACGTCGGGGGACAGTTTCTTGACCTTGCGCAGGGTCTCTTTGGCGTCGGACGCCTCGCCGACGACCGAGATCGAGTGATTAGTCAGATAGGAACGCACCCCTTCGCGCACGATCGGGTGATCGTCCACCAGGAAAACCCTGATCCTGTCTCGTCTGCCCTCCGTCTCCCTCATAATTCTCGAAGCATACTATGCGACGACGGTTCCGCCTATGCGGAAAACTACGCGGTGCGGACGGGACTATCGCTGAAGGCCCTCCGCATCAGGCGCGGCGGGCAAACCCAGCGACGTCAGTCCTTGCTGGATGGCGTACTTCGTGAGGCCGGCGATGGGCGCGATGCCGAGCTTGCGGGAGAGATGCTCGCGATGCGTTTCGGCCGTCCGGACGCTGATGCCGAGTTTCCGTGCGACCTCCTTGTTGGCCAGGCCTTCGGCAAGGAGAGCGAGCACTTCCCGCTCGCGCGCGGTCAGGACCGCCTTGGCCGCGCCGGAAGACGGCGGCGCTCCCGGAGCCAGTATCGCGTCGGACATGCCGGAAGGAAAAGAAAGGCCGCCTTGATGGACGCGCAGGATGGCCTCGACGAGCTTGGACGTGGGCGCGTCCTTCATCACGTAGCCGTGCACGCCGCAACGGGCCATGCGGACCACGTATTCCTGGCCGGCGTGAATGCTGAAGGCGATGAGCTTCGCGCGCGGGGCCGTTCGGCGCAGGCGCTGGGCGAGTTCGCCGCCGTCCATGCCCGGAAGGCTGATGTCCAGGATGATGACGTCGGCGGAGATCCTCTTGAGCTTGCGCAGGGCCTCCTTGTCGTCGGCCGCCTCGCCTACCACGGACATGGGGCCTTGCCGGGCCAGATAAGAACTCACGCCCTGGCGCACGGCGGGGTGATCGTCCACCAGAAAGACTTTGATCTTCGTTCTCTTTTTCATGCGGCGGCTCCTGCCGAGCCTCTCGGCGCGATACGGACCTTGAGCGTCGTTCCCGTCCCGGGCGTCGAATGGATCTCAAAAAATCCGCCGACGGATTCCGCCCGTTCGCGCATGTTCCCAAGACCGAGGCCGCGCCCGAACGAAGGCCGCTTGCCTCCGAGCTTGAATCCGATTCCGTTGTCGCTCACGCTCAAGACGATCCCCTTTCTTTCGCGCGAGAGGCAAACCGCGGCCATGGTCGCCTTGGAATGCTTCCCGATGTTGTTGAGCGCCTCTTGAACGATGCGGAAAAGCGCCAGCGCCAAATCGGGCGCGACGACCGCCGGGACGGTCCGCACCGTCACGGCGACTCCCGAGCGCTCCTTGAACTCCCGGCACAGCGCGAGCAAAGCCGGCTCAAGGCCCAGATCCTCGAGCTCCGAAGGCATGAGGTTCTGCGAGACGCGGCGGATCTCGGCGATGGCATGATCCAAGAAGCCGCCCACTTCGAGAATCTTCGCCTCGCCTTCCCCGCTCAGGGTCATCTTGGCGGGCAGGGCCTGCAGCCGGTATTTGACGCCCGAAAGGATCTGGCCGACGCCGTCATGGAGTTCGCGGGCGAGGCGCCTGCGTTCCGTATCCTGGGCGGAGATCACGCGCGCATGCAGAATGCGGGACTCTCGGGCGGCCCGCTTCAACTCGGTGACGTCGCGTTCGGTGACGGCGACTTCGATGGGCCGTCCGTCCGCGTCGCGCAGCACCGAGACCGTCAGCAATACGTCCAGAGTCCGGCCGTCCTTCGTGCGGCGCTGCGTCTCGACTTGCGTCGCCGAGGCGCGAACCAGCTCCCGCGCCTTGACGCGCTTGTTCTCCGGCATGAGCCGCCCGATGTCCATCCCCAAGGCCTGAGCTTCGGTGTAGCCGTACATTTTTTGCGCGCCTTTATTCCAGGCGGTGATCCGATCCTTGAGATCGACGATGATGACGGAATCATTGGATTCGAGCAGCACGGCGGCCAACCGCTGCGAATTTTTTTCCGAAAGCTTCCGATCCTGAATATCGATGAAAGCCATCACCGCGCCCTCGATCCTGCTTTTTTCAGCCCTGCTTTTGTCGGTCCGGTATGGGCGGAGAACGAGGGAATACCAACGGCCTTGCTCATCCTGGACTTCCAAAGTCTGGACGACGCCCGTCCTGATCACGTCCGCGAGCAGGGACTCCAGATTCGGAAGGCGCAGCGGAAGCCCGACCTCCAGGACGGACCGTCCGATCTTGTCCGAAGCCAGGCCCAGCGTCTTGGCGGCCGCCGGGGTGAAGCGGTGGATGGCCAGGTCGGAGTCCAGCAAGACGACCGGTATGTCGATGCTGGCGAGAAGGTTGGAAAGATCATTGTTGGCGCGGCTCAAGATCCGGCTGCCGCGTCCGACTTCCTCGGCGGACGCGATCAATTCCTCGTTGCTGGACTGAAGCTCTTCCTTGGTCGTCTCGTACTCCTCGTTGATGCTTTGCAGTTCCTCGTTGCTGGAAAGAAGATCCTCATTAGCGGACTTAAGCTTCGCGTTGGTCGACTCCTGCGCTTCGACGACGAGTTCCTCGAAGAGCACGAGGAAGCATTTATCATGCGGATTGAAGTCCTTGATCGGGAGAACCTCGACGCGGACGCGCCGCGGGACGCCGCGGAATTGAGGGGCGGCGATCTCCTTGCGCACGGCGCGCGACGACGTTTGCGCCGCATAAATCGCCGAGCGAATCTCCAGGAGGAACTCCCCCGAAGCCATGCCGCGGAGGTTCATGCTCGGCCGACCGGGCGCCGGCCGCAGAAAAGCGGAGGCGTCGCCTAGAAACCTCAAAATTTCAAGCTCCGCGTTGACGATCACGCCATCAGGCCTGTAGCGGGCGGGCAGGACGTCGTCCAGCCGGCCGTCCAGATCCAAGGCGGCCTGAGCCGTCTCGAACCCGCCCCGCCCGTCGTCGGGGTCTTGGGAGACGAAGGCGGCGCCCGGCGGGAGGCCGAACGTGGAAAAATCAAGGCGCGCCTTCGAAACCGACGTCCGCTCGAAAAAGGCTTTCCCGCCCGCGTCGAGAGGCGAGAAACGCCCCGAAAAATTGCCGACGGCCTCCGAACGGCCCAACATGAGAATCCCGCGCGGCTTCAAGGCATACTGGAAGGCCCGCAGGGCTTTCTGCTGGAGCGCCGGACCGAAGTAGATCAGGAGATTGCGGCAGCTGATCATGTCCAAGTTCATGAAAGGGGGATCGCGCACCAGGTTTTGGACGGCGAATACGCATCGCTCGCGAAGAGCCGGGACGACGCGGTATCCGTCCGCCGTCTCGCTGAAGAAGCGCCGCAGGCGTTCGCAAGAGAGCCCCGCCGTCGCCTTCCGAGCGTAAAGCCCGGCGCGGGCCCTCTCGATGACGGCGGGATTCACGTCCGTCGCGAAGATCTTGAAGGATAACGCGGGGGCGTTCTCGTCGAGGAACTCGACCAGGTTCATCGCATGGGAATAGGCCTCCTCGCCCGTGGAACAGGCCGGAACCCAGACGCGGATCGGCGCATCGGGGGATCTATTTTTGAGGATGCGCGAATACATCGTGGTTTTCAAGGCCGCGAAGGATTCCGGTTCCCGGAAAAACGACGTCACCGAAATCAGGATATCGCCATAAAGGAGTTCGACTGCAGCGGGATCTGATTCCAGCGCGCGCACGTATTTTCTCGGGTCGCGAAACCGCCCCAGCGTCATGCGCCTCTGGATGCGCCGGCGCATCATGCTCCGTTTATAGAACGCGAAGTCGGTTCCCTTGGCGGTCCGCAGAAGTTCGAGGATTTTAAAGAGAGACTCGCCGCCCTTAGGCTCGGAGGACCTTTCGCCCTCGCCGCGAGCTTGCTCTCCTTCCGGCCGGGCCGCGCGCAGCCTTTTGCCGATCTCGGAGGGCGGAAGGACGAAATCCGCGTAGCCGGAGATCGCGGCGGAGCGAGGCATGCCGCGATGCGCCGCGCTTTCCACGTTCTGCGCAAAAGTCGCGCCCCCCCCGTCCTTGATGGCCCGCAGACCCTCGGTGCCGTCCGAACCCTCGCCCGACAAGAGGACCCCGATCGCCTTTTCCCTCCGGTCTTCCGCCAAAGAGCGGAAAAATCCGTCGATAAGCTTAAGCCCGCGCGCTTGGCGCCCGACGGGGAAAAGACGAAGGACCAAATCCTTCATGCGCAGCGTGCGATTGGGCGGAAGGATGTAGATATGATCGGGCGCGACCTTGTCCCCGTTTTTGATTTCTCGAACCGGGAGGTCCGTGCTGCGCGCCAGGATCTCGGCTAGATGGCTCTTGAATTGGGGGGCCAGGTGGGGAACGAGCACGAACGCCATGCCCGGCTCACGGCACAGGCCGTGCAAGAGCTCCTCGAACGCCCTGAGCCCTCCCGCCGAAGCCCCGATGGCGACGACGGCAAACGCGTCGGGCCCGCGGATTTTCCCCATGCGTTAGTGTACTACTCCCCGGCGCGCCCCGGAGCGCGGGTTCTACGCGGGACCGTCCGTATTATTCCGCATTGGTCGGGGGCCCGGCATCAGGCATACTCACCCGGGCTTTCCGATGAGTCCCCTGACCCTGCTGTTCTGTCTGCTTGCGGCGCCGGCGGCGGCGAAGCCGCGCGAGGCGCTTCGCATCCCGGCGGGACGCGTCATCGCGACGATCAAGATCGAGAGGAACAACGTCTTCGACACGGACGCCCCTCCCGAAAACAAACTGCTCTACCGGGCGGCCAACAACATCCATATCCGCACGCGCGAAGCGATCATCGCGCATGAACTGCTTTTCGCGGTCGGAGAACGCTACGATCCGGCCTTGATCGCGGAAACGGAACGCAACCTCCGGGCCCTGCCCTTCATACGGCGCGCCGAGGCCGCCGCCTCGGTCAACAAAGCGGGCACCGTGGACGTCGTCGTGCGCACCTACGATTCCTGGACCCTCGAGGTCGTCGCGGGCTTCAAGCGCGCCGGCGGCTCCACCAGCCTTAAAGCCGGAGTCACCGAGCACAACCTCATGGGCGAGGGCAAGCTGGTCTCCGCCGTCTACAGCAGGGACGGCTCCGCCGAATCCAAATCCTTCGGCTACCAAAACTCGCAATTCCTGCATACGAAGCACTTGTTGTACGCGATGTCCGCCGTCCAGTCCCCGGGGTCCCGGAATTACGCGCTGTCCTTGAACCGCCCGTTCTACGCCTCGATCGTGCGCAGGTCCATGGGCGGGGCCGTTTCCTACACCAAGAACAGCGCCGATACTTTCAACGGCCCGACGCCGATCCCCACGGGGAGGTCCGCGGCCGGCTCGGTCTCCAAAAGCGCCGGGGAGGCCGGAATCAACTATGGGATCGCCGTCGCGGCGTCGACGGAGCGCACGCGGCGCGTCACGTTCGGACTCCTGACGCGCCACGCCGACTACTCGGTCATTGCCGGCGAGGCCCCCGGTCCGGTTCCCCGGCGCGAGCAGATGTCTTTCCTCCAATTGGGCGGGGAATTCCAGGAGTTGGACTTCCTCACGGTGCGGCGCATAGCGAGGTTCACGCACGATGAGGACTACAATATGGGGCTCGCCGTGCTGCCCAAGGTGGAGTGGGCTCCGTTTCTTCGGGCCTTGGGAAGCACCCAATCCCAGTTCGCGCCCAGCGTGACCGTGACCAAGGGCTACACTTGGTCGGATCAGCTCCTGCTCTTAAGTTCCGGCTACGCTTCGCGGTGCGTGAACGGCCACGACGGCAACCGCATCGCCTCCGTCGGCGCGACGTATTATATGCGCGGCCTGAAATACCAGACGCTGGCGTTCCATTCCGCCTTGGACCTCGGCTGGCGCCTCGACCCCTCCGCGCCGCTGACTTTAGGCGAGGACAGCGGCCTGCGCGGCTACGGCTTGGCCGCGTTTTCGGGGGATCGCCGCTTCCTGTTCAACGTCGAGGACCGCGTCTTCGTCTGGGACGAGCTCTTCCGATTGATCGACGTGGGCGCGGTCGCCTTCTACGACTCGGGATACGCGTGGCCGACATCCCGCTCGGTCGACATGGCCGATCTGAAGAACAGCGTGGGCCTGGGCCTGCGCCTGGCCCCGTCGCGCTCGAGCAGCAACGTTCCCGTGCGCATCGACCTGGCTTACGCGCTCGGCGACAACCAAACCCGTTCGCGCTGGTCGCTTTCGATATTGGCGGGACAGTCGTTCTGAGGACCCGCCGCCTCCGCCTTGCGTACTTTCCCCCTCCTTGACGGGTAGAACTCCGCATAGTCGCTGAATTCGGAATGAACGTACACTTGCGGGGCGTCCGTCGTCAAGGACCGACAGGGAGCAATACAATGAAGACCAAAGACAAGATGCTGGGAGCCGGGATCGGTTTGGCGGCGATCGCCGCGGCGGGGACGTATTTTCTTTACGGGAAGCGCGGAGCCAAGAACCGCGAGGCGATCGCGGGTTGGGCGCTGCAGTTGAAGGGAGAAGTGCTTGAGAAGATGGCGAAGCTCAAGGACATCAATCAGGAACGCTACAACGAACTGGTGGAAAGCACCGCGGAGCGCTACGGCCGCGTGAAGCGCGTCAGCGCCTCCGAGCTGAAAGTGATCACCGACGACCTCAAGAACGCTTGGACGCACATCGGCAAACAGCTGACGTAGGCAATCAGGGAGCCTCGCTCTTGCGGCAGGCTCGCGTCGAGATTCGATAGGCGTTCTTGCCGGCGTGCTTGGCCTCGTACAGGGCCAGGTCCGCGCTCTTCATCAGGGCGTCCGCATCCTCGCCGTGGATGGGATAGATGCTGACGCCCGCGCTGGCGGTCATGCCGACGGTCCGTCCCTCGATGCCGTAAGGGCGCGACAAGGCCTCGACGATCTTCGACGTCGCCGTGGCCGCGTCGTTCTCTCCGTTGACGCGCCAAAGCGCGATCACGAATTCGTCGCCTCCCCAGCGGGCCACCGTGTCCTCTTCGCGGACGGTCGCCACCAGGCGTTGCGCGACCGTCTTCAGGAGGGCGTCCCCGGCGCCGTGCCCCAAGGTGTCGTTGATCTTCTTGAAGCCGTCCAAATCCAGATAGACCACCGCCATGGAACTTCTGTTCCTATGCGCGTGCACAAGGGCCGTCGACACCCGATCGGCAAGAAGCCGCCTGTTGGCAAGGCCCGTCAGGGGATCGTTCAGCGCCAGGGATTCCAGAATTTTGCCGTGATCGCGGGCCGCCTCGTGGAGCAGGCGGACTTCCAACATGTTGCGCACCCGCATCAGCACCTCGGACAGATCGAACGGTTTGCTGACGAAATCCTTCGCGCCGCCGCGCAGCGCGCGCAACTTGTGGGCCGGGTGGGCGGTCACGGCCAACACCGGCAGGTAGCTTTCGACTTCGATCTCCTTCAGGCCTTCCATGACCTGGAAGCCGTCCATGCCGGGCATCTCCAGGTCGAGCAGGATCAGGTCGTAGCCGTTCTGGCGATGAAGCCCGCAAACCTCGTCCGGCCTCGTCGTGGACGCGATGGAGACGTAGCCGGCGCCCTGCAGCGCCTTTTCGAGCAGATCGACGTCGGCGGCGTTGTCGTCGACGATCAAGATTTTGCCGCGAAGAATATCGGATGAATTGATCATGATCTCAGCGCCGTCTATTCAATCCTTCCGAAATTTTCCTCGGCGCGCTCCAGCGCGGCATCAAGAGTGCTCATGAACTTGACGACTTCGATCGGCTTGGTGAGATAGCGGAAAAATCCCGCTTCCAAGCCTTTCCGGATGTCGCGCGGCATCGCGTTGGCGCTGACGGCCACTATCGGGATGCGCGCCGTCGCCGGATCGTCGCGGAGAATTCGCAAAGCTTCGATTCCGTTGATTCCAGGCAGATTGATGTCCATCAGAATCACGTCCGGC
>CAIQSZ010000362.1 GCA_903874575.1 uncultured Elusimicrobia bacterium | reverse complement strand
GACTGGAGTTCAGACGTGTGCTCTTCCGATCTGGTCGGCCGCGCGGGGCGCGACGGCGCGCCCAGCGACTGCGTGCTGTTCTACTCGTGGGCCGACGTGATGAGCTACGAGCGGCTGGTCCGCGACCTGCCGGCCCCGCTGGCCGAGTGGCACCGCGGCCGCGCCCGGGAGATGTTCCGCGCCGTGGAGCGCCGCGAGTGCCGCCACCGCGCCGCCGCGCGCCACCTGGGCGAGGACTTGGCGGCGTGCGGGACCTCCTGCGACGCGTGCGCGGGCCTGGACCCCGTCGGGGCCGCGCCCGCGGTCGCGTCCAAGCGCTCGGCGTTCGGCGCGCGCGCCGCCAGCGAGACGGCTGCCTCGTCGGCGGGCTCTCCCATGTTCACCAAGCTGCGCGCCCTGCGCAAGCGGTTGGCCGACGCGCGGCGCGTGCCCGCGTACATGGTGTTCAACGACGCGACCTTGATGGCGATGGCCGACCGGCGTCCGTCCGACGAGGACGCCATGCGCCAAGTGCCGGGCGTGGGCCCCAAGAAGTGGGTCGAGTACGGCGAGATATTCCTCGCCGCCCTGCGCGACGGCTGAAGTGTTAAAATCGGGCCGTGTCCGGACTCAAAGACCTCGGCAAACGGCTTGAATGGGCGGGAAAGTCCGTCCTGCGCGGGACCTTGGTCAGGCTCCTGCCCCGGCCGCGCGTGCCCGACGCCCCGATCGACCCCGGGACCGTGCGCCGCGTCCTGGCCGTGCGCCACGACGCGCGCCTGGGCAATCTCCTCCTATTGACGCCGGCCTTGCGCCTGATCAAGACCGCGTTTCCGGGTGCGCGCGTCGAGGTCCTTCTCGCCGACGCGTACGGCGATGCTCTGGCGCACAACCCCTGCGTGGACGCGGTGCTGACGGCGCGCGCCCTGCCCGGACTGCGCGGCCGCGGCTACGACCTGGCCTTCGACTTCTCGCCCCACCACGCGTTCTCGCTGTCCAGCGCCGTGTGGACCGCGCTGTCGGGCGCGCGGCGGCGCGTCGGCTTCGACCGCGGGGACGCCGCCAAGTTCCTGGACGACCTGGTCCGCGTGCCCGCCGGGCGCGCGCACGAGACCGCCAACCTGGCGCGCCTGGTCCGCCACGCCGCGCCCGAAGCGTCCCTGCCGCCCGACGCCGGACTGCGCACCGAATGGCACTTCGGCCCCGGAGAGCGGGAGGCGGGGGAAAGGACCTGGTCGTCGTGGGGCCTGGACCGGGAGAGCGTCGCGCTCTTTTTGGGCGCGCGCGCCGAGAAGCGCCTGCCGCCCCGCTGGTTCCTGGAACTGGCCGGGCGCCTGCGCGCGGCGGGCCGCAAGGTCGTTCTGGTTGGCGGGCCGGCCGAGCGCGAACTGCTCGAAGGCCTGTCCGTCCCCGAAGGCGTCGTCGTCGCGCCCGAACTGCCGCTGCGCGAGTTCGCCGCCGCGATCGTGAACGCGCGCGCGGTTCTGACCGCCGACACCGGCCCCATGCACCTTTGCGTCGCCGCCGGGGTGCCGACCGTGGAGCTGTTCTCGCACACGGAGACGTGGCGTTTCGGCTACGGACATCTGCCCGAACACCGGGTATTCGACGCCGGCGGCCGTCATCCGACCGTCGACGAAGCGTGGGCGCAACTCGCGGACGTCTGCGGCCCCGCCCCGCGGTCTACTTGACGAGGACGGCGTTCTCCAAGATAACGGCAAACTTGTACATGCCGCCCAAATCCTTGTCCAAAACGACCCTGCCGCGGACCGTGACGGTCTGACCGAGTTTGGCCTCGTCCTTCAGGATCACGGTCAGGTCGTCGCTTCCGTCCTTGGCGCTGCCGGACCCGTCGCGCAGGTGCGCCCAATTGCCGTCCAAGACGGCCGGGGTGTACTTGACCACCTTGCCGCTGACGACCGCTTCCTTGCCCTTGAGATCCGACTTCCGCGCGTAAACCTCGGCGACGGTGCGGGCGTCCGGGCCCGACGCTTTGGCGACCTTGATGGGTCCGGTGTCCGGCGCCCGGCCGCCGTGAATCATGCCCGCCGGCATGCCGCCTCCCATGCCGCGGCCCTTCATCGCGCCGTGCGGCGCGGCGGCGCCGGCATCCAACGCCCCGAAAGCGATATGGTCGAACTTGCGCTTGAGCGTGGGGCTTTCGAAGTTCCTCATGTCCATCACCCCGACGACGGTCGCCGTCTGGCCTTTCTTGACGTCGGCCTTGTTGACGGCGGCCCATTTTTTCTCGCCGGCGGAGGTCTTGAGGAGAATATAGGTATAGCCTCCGGAATCCATGCTCTCGATCACGGTTCCGGTCAAATCCCCGGGCGCGGCCGAAGCGGCGGGCGAGAGCACGACGGCGAAGACAAGGGGCAGGATCCGGTTCATATGACGTCCTCCAAAGAAAATCGACGCTCGATGCGCAAAGTATACAAAAGCGCCCCCGCGGCGAACCGCGGGGGCGCTTCCATATTATAGATGCCGTCCCGTCAGAACTTCGGCGTCACACCGACCGG
>CAIQSZ010000361.1 GCA_903874575.1 uncultured Elusimicrobia bacterium | reverse complement strand
CAGAGCGGCGCCATCACGCAGACCGCGTCCAGCAGGCGCAAGAACGCGACCTCCCGCGCGCGGCAGAAAAGCCAAAGTCCCAGCGGCACGCCGGCGAACGCCCCCAGCACCGAGAAACCCTCGGACAGCGAGAACGCGGCGCGCCAGAAGTCGCGCGAGAACCAGCGCGTGTACTCGAGGAGGAACAGGGCGCGCCCGCCCAGAAAACCAGCGCCCAAAATCACGTTGACCAGCAGCCAGAAGTCCTCGTCGCTGCGCAGGCCGACCTCCCGGCGTCGCGCGTGCAGAAACCGGAAAGCCGCCGCTCCGCCGAGGACGATCATCGCGCCGTAGCCGTACAGCTTGAACGGGCCCAGCGTGAAAAGAACCGGTCTCACGGAGACTTCCCCGGAGGCGGAAACCGGTACTCGATCTCCCCTTTCTTGATGTAGCCCAGGTCGCGGCGCGCGGCGCGCTCCACGGCGCCGTCTCCCGCGCGCAGCGACTTCAGCTTGGCGTCGAGCTGTTTCTCGTCCCGTTCCAGCGCGGAGATCTCCCCGCGCAGGCGCCGCAACTCCAGCCAGTTGGACACCAGGCTGCGGAAACCCGCGTTGCCGAAAAACACCCAGAACAAAGCCGTCCCCGCGAGCAGCCGCATCCAGTGCTCGCGAACGAACTCCGCGGCCGCCGCGGAGCGGGCGGCCTTCGGCGTCATCGCGCGGCGGCCGGGATGTGGAACGCCTGACCGCCGGCGTATTCCGCCTTCTTGCCGAGCGCGGCCTCGATCTGCAGCAGACGATTGTACTTGGCCAGGCGCTCGGAGCGGCAGGGCGCGCCGGTCTTGATGGCGCCCGCGTTGAGCGCGACCGCCAGGTCCGCGATGAACGCGTCCTCGGTCTCGCCGGAACGGTGGGAGATGACGGCCGAGAAGCCGGCCTTCTGTGCGTCGCGCACGGCGGTCACGGTCTCGGTCAGCGTGCCGATCTGGTTGAGCTTGATGAGGATCGCGTTGGCGGACTTCTCCTTGATGCCGCGCGCCAGGCGCTCCGGATTGGTCACGAACAGGTCGTCGCCGATGATGCGCAGGCGGTCGCCCAGCTTCGCCGTGATCGCCTTCCAGCCCGACCAGTCGTCCTCGGCGAGAGGATCCTCGAGAGAGGCGAAGCCGAACTTCGCGGCCCAGGCGGAGTAGACGTCGGCCAGTTCGGCCGCGGTGCGCGGCTTGCCTTCCAGAACGTACTTGCCGTCCTTGTAGAACTCGCTGGCCGCGGCGTCCAAGGAGAGCCGTACCTTGCCCGCGTAGCCGGCGGCGCCGATGGACTTGGCCAGCACGTCCAGCGCGGCCGCGTGGTCCTTCAACTGAGGCGCGAAGCCGCCCTCGTCGCCGACGGAGACGGTCATCTTCATGGCCGCCAGCTCCTTCTTGAGGACCTGATAGATCTCGGCGCCGGCGCGCAGGGCTTCCTTGAACGAGGGCGCCTCGGTCGGAACCAGCATGAACTCCTGCACGTCCAGGCCGGAGTCCGCGTGCTTGCCGCCGTTGATCACGTTGAGCATGGGCGCGGGCAGGAGCCAGCGGTCCTCGGGCAAGCCGTAGGCCTTGCGCAAATACGCGTAGAGCGGGAGCTCGGAGGACGCGGCCT
>CAIQSZ010000360.1 GCA_903874575.1 uncultured Elusimicrobia bacterium | reverse complement strand
GTTGTTGGTCAGGTTCAGGGCGAAATAGCCCGCGGCGGCGGTCGTCATGGTGCTGGCCGTAAAGGTGTTGTTGACGGCGCCGGTGGCCAGGTAGACCGCGGTGCCCAAGGGGTTGGTCATGTAGCTGGAGAGAACGGTCGACGAGGAGGCGCCGTCCAGGTACAAGGCGAATTTGCCCGCCGCGTTGGCGGCGAAGGTGCTCAGGCTCAGGGTGTTCAGGTCGGAGTTGACGTCCAGGTACGCTCCCTGTCCCGCCGTGTTGAAGACGACTCCGGAGGTGAACGTGTTGGATGAGGAGTTGGAGAGATAGAGCGCGAAGTAGTTCAGCACCTTGCTGGTGAAAGTGCTCTGGCTTATGCTGTTGCCGTTCGAGCCGCTGGACAGGGAGACGGCGGTGCCGGTGAGGTTGGCCGCATAGACGCCGGTCAACGTCGCGGACGCGGCGTCGAACAGGTACAGTGCGTACTTGCCCGCGCCCACTCCGGTGAAGGTGCTCAGGCTCAAGGTGTTCAGGCTCGTCGTGCTGAGATAGGCGCCGGTCCCCGCGGAATTCTGCACCATGCAGCCAGACACGGTGTTGGAGGAGTTGTTGGTCAGGTTGAGGGCGAAATAGCCCGCGGCGGCGGTCGTCATGGTGCTGGCCGTAAAGGTGTTGTTGACGGCGCCGGTGGCCAGGTAGACCGCGGTGCCCGCGGGGTTGGTGATGTAGCTGGTGCGGATCGTGTTCGAGGAGGCGCCGTCCAGGTACAAGCCGAAATTGCCCGCCGCGTTGGCGGCGAAGGTGCTCAGGCTCAGGGTGTTCAGGTCGGCGTTCGGGTCGAGGTAGGCTCCGTGCCCGAGAGAGTTGAGCGCGACGCTCTGCGTGAAGGTGTTGGACGAGGCGTTCGTCAGGTTCAGGCCGAAGGCGTTCAGGGCTCCTCCGGCGGCGGTGCTAAGGGCTATGGTGTTGTCGCTCGAACCGGTCGAAATATAGAGGCCGGTCCCCAGCCAGTTGATCGCGTAGCTGCCGCTGATCGAGTTGGACGGCGAGTTATATATAGAGAGCGCGTAGGCGCTCGCGGCGACGCTGCTGAAGGTGCTCAGGCTGATGAAGTTGTCGCCGGCGCCGCCGAGAAAGGCGCCTGTTCCGGACGGGTTGCTGGCGAGGAAGACGGTGAAAGTGTTGGACGACGCCCCGTCCAGCCATAGGGCGTATCCGGTCGCGCTCTTGGCCGCGGCGGTGCTGTAGGAGACCGTCGTCGCGGTGCTGCCCTGCAGCCAGAGGCCCGTGGCGTTGGTTCCGGCCACCGTCACGCTCGAGTAGGAGATCGTCGTCCAACTCGATGCGACTATTCCCGCCCGGGAAATCCTTCCGCTGGGATCGACCACGTTCACGCTGCTGAGGGTCACGTACGGCGACGACACGTAAACGCCGTAGGTCACCGCGAGGGTCGGGACTACTTTGACGCCCGATACTCCGGCCGAGGCTTCGACGACCATGAAGGCGGCCGTCGAATTTACCGGCGGGTTCACCGCGGGCGTCTGGCCCGCGATCGGAGAGAGCTTCAAGGACGGGCAGATATTCAAGGGGACGTTGAAGGTCACCTGCTCGGGATAGGTGGAGGAGTCCAGGATTTTCACGGTGCAGGAGGAGAAGGCCGTCGTGTTGAATCCGCCCAGCGCCGCGGAGATCGTCGTGTAATCGCCGGCCGTAAGGATCTGCTTCACGAAGGTCGTCGAAGAGACGGCGGCCGAGGCGGTCGCGGCGGCAAGCAGCAAGGCCAGAGTCCACGGCAGGCGCTTCAAGTACGGGGCGGGGTTCGATCCGTCGATGGACATCGCGCAGAATTCTAGCATGGCAGCCCGCGTTTCGGCAGGGGATAAGGATAGAGTACAATGGACCGGTGAATCGCGCCGCGGAAGGCTTCGACCCGGAGACCGGCGACCGCCACCAGTCGCCGGCCGAGGAGATCGCCAACAGCGTCAGCCACGGCGCCGGCGTGCTGGCCGGCCTGTTCGCCGTCCCGCTGCTCATCGGTTCGGCCCTGGAACGCGGTCAACAAGGACGCGCGGTGATCGGAGCCGCGGCGTTCGGCGCCGGAGTGTTCTTCCTCTATGTGGGCTCCACCGTTTATCACGCCCTGCCGCACGGTCGTTTCAAGCGCGCCTTCCGCCTCGCGGAGCACATGGCGATCTACTTGCTCATCGCCGGGACCTACACCCCGTTCATGCTGGGCGTCCTGCGCGGCCCGCTGGGCACGGGTCTGTTGTGGACCATCTGGGCGTTGGCCGCCGCCGGCGTGCTTTTTAAGATTTTCGGAGGCACGCGCTGGCCTCACGTCTCGACCGGGCTTTACCTGCTGATGGGCTGGGTCGTGACCGTCGCGATCCGTCCGCTCTGGCGCTTGATGCCGCATGCCGGCTTCTACTGGCTGGTGGCCGGAGGCCTGGCCTATACCGTCGGCGTCGTATTCTACGTGCGCGACCACCGCTGGCGCTACGGCCACTTCGTGTGGCACCTGTTCGTGCTGACGGGCACCGCCTGCCACTTCTGCGCCGTCCTCTGGTACGCGAACTAGCCCGCGGAGCTACTTCAGCAGGACGATCGGCGCCCAGACGGGCGCGGTGAAAACGGCCAGGAACACGGGGACCGCCACCAGCGCCGCCGGCACCTCCCACGCCAAGTTCCAGCAGGAGTGCCTTGGTGGCGGCGCGTCCGACCATGGCGGGGATCCTTGGAAGAACGGGCGACAGCCGCCGGTGTCTTCCGAGCGGATTTCGTAGCTTGCCGCGTTCTCGGACGGGGCGGTTTTCGCGCCGGTCGAGGCGCAGCCGCCGAGCAGCAGGAGGGCGAGAAGGGGGAACGCGGATGCGAACGGAGCTCGGGAGGTCAGGATTTGACCGTCTTGGCGGCCTCGGGCGCGGCTTCGCGGCGCAGGGGTACGTAGACGTGGATTTTATTTTGGTCGGAGGCCCGCGCCAGGCAGTCGGAGCGCACGTCGTGGAACTTGTAGCTGGCGGCGCGCAAGGGGACGACCGAGGTCACGATCTCGATGTGGCCGCTGCGGCGGTCGGAGCCGCAGGCGGTCTGCGCGAAGACGATGATGGCGCCGCGCACGATGGGGTCGATGCGCAGATTGAGTTCCCGCAGGGGAGTGCGCGCGGCTAGATTTTCGGCGGACTCCACCTTGGCCATGGCCAGGGCGAAGCTGGCGGCGCGGATGGGGCGTTTGGGGTCGCGGCGCGTGCCGGGAACCTCTCCGCGGAATAACTGCTCGTCCCACAGCCCCAGCGCGGCGATGTCGCGGCGCACCCACTCGTAGCAGTGCTTGCGCAGGCGGCGCAGGCGGCGCGCGTACTTGCGCGCGCTCTCGCCCTTGCGGCGGTCCCAGTTGCGGGCGTTGCCGTCGGCCACGTCGGCCAGTTGTTCGGTTACGTCCCAGTCCACCTGGCCGACGACGCTGATCTGCTTGGGCGGCGGCGCCAATTCGAAACCGCGGGCGGCGGCGCGCCTCCGGCCTTTTTTGGTTGGCGCCGTCGCCTGCGCGATCTGAGGCTGGGGCGAATCGATGACGCCGGGAATATAAAGGTAGCGCTTCACGAAATCGGGCTCGCTGATGGCGCCGAGCAACGAGGAACGCGCGCGGGCTTCTTCCGCGGTCAACGGCAGTCCGGCGGGACGTACGCGCCCGCGGTAGCGGGCGAGCGCGCTTTCCGCGGGGGCTACGTTCAGGCGGGAGGCCACATAGACGACCATGTCGGCGTAGGTGGGCCAATCGTCGAAGCCGTCCACGCGGCCGGCGCGCAGGAACTCCGTCTGAGACCGCAGGGTCGCCAGGGAGTCGTCGGCGTCCAACGCCAGATTGTTTTGGCTGTTCGGGTCCTCGCTGCGCTCGACCTGGCTTAGGAATTTTTTGCGGATCTCGGCCAAGGCCGCGCGCCGACCGCCGACCGTGGCTTCCGAAGAGGCGGGAGCGGCGGCGGAGCAGGGTAAGGCCGTCGCCAAGGCGGCCGCCGCCAAGGCGGCCGCCGTCAGCCAGATTCCCAGCATCCGCGTTCGAAACCGCATTGCGCTATTGTACCGAAATTCGGAACGATACATGCGTCGGAATTGTGAAAACTGCCGGAGCGAGAAAGTCCGAACTCGGGCGTTCTCAGAACTTGACGGCGGGGGCCCGCGCGGCTTCCGGGGCGGCCTGGAAGTACGGGCGCTCCCTGAAACCTCCGAAGTCGGCGACCAGCGCTCCGGGGAACACCTTGATCGCCGTGTTGTAGGACTGCGCGGCGTCGTTGAAGTC
>CAIQSZ010000359.1 GCA_903874575.1 uncultured Elusimicrobia bacterium | reverse complement strand
GAGGGCCTTGTCGTACGCCAGGTCGGTCGGCGCGCCGGCGGTGTAATCCGTGCGCTTCTCGGTGGTGCGCGTGCGGCTGAAGGACGGGTTGAACGAGGACCCGGCCCAGGGCGTGAAGGTCAGGCGCCCGCCGTAGGTGGTGGCGCGCTCGCTGGTGTCGAAGTCTCCCGTCTGGGAGCGGGCGAAGTCCGACTGGAAGCGCACGTCGTAGAGGCCGCGCGCCAGGTTGACGTCGACGGTGCGCGGCAGCCACGCGCGCTGGAGCGGCACGCCGTACTGGAGGGTTCCGGTGTAGTTTTGGCGGTCGTCCCTGCGGGTGAGCAGGTCGTAGTCGATGCGGTTGCGCGTGTAGCCGAAGTTGAGCCGCGGGTAGGCGCCGTAGGCCACGTTCGCCTGCGCGCCGCCGGTCCAGGCCGTGACCTTGCCCTGCTGGAGGAGGTTGACGATGTTCGACAGGTTCCCGGTGTTCACGGTGCTGGGCGTGTCGGTCACCGACCGCGTCACGTTCAGCGAGATCGGCATCCAGCCCAGACGCGTCACGTTCGCGTAGGCGCTGTCGTCGCGCTTGTCCTGGTTCGAGACGACCGAGGTCGGGGTCTGGAAGTTGCGGTCGATGGCCTTCTGCTTGTAGCCGAAGGTGCCCCAGCCCGCGTACTCCACGTCCGCCTGCACCTTGTGCGCCTGGCCGACGCGGGCGGCCGGTTCCGCGACGTGGATTTCGTTGAGCCACAGCGCGCCCTGGGACTTCGCCGGCGCGGCCCCGGCGTACACGCCCGCGACGATCTCGCTGACCTGCTGGAGCGACGGCGTGCCCGACGAGACGACGACGGCGCCGGGCGCGTCGGCGGCCCAGTTGTTCATGACGCCGTTGCCCGGGTCGGTCTGGTGCACGCGGATCTTCTTCCAGCCCTTGAAGTCGATCGGGACGCGCACCTCGAAGAAGTTCTGGTCGCTGCCGGCGCGCAGAAAGAAGATCGTTTTTCCGGAGACGTCCGGGGGCGCCGCGTCGGCGTTGCCGTAGACGAGGAAGTTGAAGTAGCGGTGCTGGCTGACGTCCAGCGCGGTCGAGAAGACGCGCTTGGTGTACACCGTGGCTCCCGCCGTCAGGCCGGAGAAGGACAGCTGCAAGGCCTGCTCCGAGATATTCTTGGTGTTGTTGAGCTTCTGGAGGTTCGAGATGCTGCCGTACAGGTCGTTGAACACCACGGACGCGTCGCCGGCGGCATTGTAGATCGGCGCGTAGTTGGGATTGTCGACGTTGTTGACCGGCGTGACGTCCAGGGTCTCCGGCGGGGACCCGACGGGGCCGGTCCCGTTGGACGGGTCGCCCGCGGCGCCGCGCTGCCAGCTGTTGCCGACGACCGCGATGCGCGCGAACTTGAGTACGCCCGTGTTGAAGAGGCCCTTTTTGACCGAGATGCGGATCTGGCGGATGTTGGTCCAGTTGCTGGCGGTCTGCGAGGAGATGTTTAGGGGAATCTGGAAGGTATGCCAGGCCGATCCGCCGAAGTCCATGACGGTGCGGGTGCTGTTCGAGGTCGCGTCGAACAGATTCATGTTCAAGGGATTGTTCGGGTCCAGGATGTATCCGAAGTCGCCGCCGGTGAGGTCGGCGGGATCGAGCCGACCGTTCTTGTTGAGGTCTTCGCTGTCGAGGACGCCGTTCTTCGCGGCATAAGGGACGACGAAGTTCTGGCCGCCGTAGCGGTAGAGCCAGCCGGCGTCCTTGGCCGAGGACAGGGTTCCGGTGCAGTCCGTGTCCTCGGTCTTCGGCACGCCTACGAGGACTCGGCCGTCGGCGCAGTTCAAGGTCGTGCCGCCGGCCCCGTCGGCGTCCTCGTTGACGCTGCCGAGGTGGAAGTCGACGGGCTCGCCGCCGTTGTCGCCCAGCATCACCACTTCCAGGACGGTGCGCTGGGACATGTCGACGCCGGAGACGGAGAACGGATAGACGATCGACATCTCCTGGCTCAAGGGATTGGAGAAGTCGTAGGCCAGGTCCAGGACCTTTTGGGTGTCGTTCGAGTTCGCCTGGGCGTTCGGATTGATCTGCAGGACGTTGAAGTCCTCGGAGGTCCAAGTGAGCTTCGAGACGTCGGTCGGGACCGCTCCGGGGTTCGAGGCGATCTGCCAGGACGAGGCCAGCAGAGGCGTCGCGTCCTGCTGGCGGATGCCCTCCATGTTGTCGATCAGGGCGAATTGATTGAGGTTGAGATTCTGGCGGCTCTGCGCGAACTCGCTCTGCAAAGTCACCGTCATCTTCTTGCCGATCTTGAGCTTCTTGGCCTGCGCGTCGAATTCGTACACGAGCAGGCTTCGGGCCAGTTCGGTCACCTGCGGGACCGTCTGGGATTTCGCTCCCGCCTCGTAGAGCAAAGTGGTCCCGACGGCGAAATGCTCGTTGAATTCGTGCGACACGCGCCCGCCCAGCAAGGTCTCGTTCGTGGCTCCGACGAAGGGAGACACCTCGTAGGTGATGTCGATTTCGGAGGTCGCGAGGATGCGGTCCGGGTTGAAGAAGGTGATGAAGCCGGCCTCGTAGTCGATGAAGTAGTCGACGTTGCGGTTCAGCTTCTGGCCGTCCAGGACGACCAACTCGGACTGCACGACCAAATTGGGCTCCAAGTTGAAGGTCTTGAAGCGGTAGTTGTACTCGACGTGGATGAGGCTCCGGCTGATCGGCGTCTGCGCGTAGACGCTCGGGTCGACGACCGTGGGCGAGTCGTTGCCCACCGAGAACGGATTCTGCAGCCGGAAGATGCCGTTTTCGAAGTCCACGTCGATGGTGTCGGGGTACTTCTGGACCGGGTTCAGCGAGGACCCGATTTCGTTGCGCGTCGACGGGTCCAGTACCTTGAGGATGAAGTTCCCGCGGCCGTTATCCCGGACGATGGAGGTCTGACCGATCGAATAGAAGGTCTTCATCTCGCGGTTGTAGCCGGATTCGACCGTGGCTGAAGATATAGGCAAGTCCGAAGGGGTCTTGATCAGCTTGAAGAGGGTCGAGCCGCCCACCACGGTCGGGTTGCCGCTGGACGTTTGGACCGTCAAATGGGTGCCGTTGGCGTCGATGTAGTCGACGGCGACGACGAACTGCGGCTGGAGTTGGTTGCGGAACTGGATATAGCCCTTGGCGTAGTTGATCGTGTAGTCCTGGCCGGCGGTCATGGTGAGGAATTGGCCGGTGAAAGTCACGGACGAGATGCCGGCCGGACAGCCGGCGCCGTTGGCGTTGCAGGTGAGATCGTCGACGGTCAGGGTCTGCAGATTGACGTTGTTGGTCTGCGTCGGGTCCTGGCGGGCCAGGACGACGCGCTCGGAGCCGGACTTGATCGGCAGGCGCGACGCCGCCCCGAAGGTCAGGTCGTAGTACTGGCGGCGAAGGTACGCGGTGTCCTGGAAATCGACCTGGACGAACTGGGAATTTCCCAGGAACTGCTTGGACTTGGTCGTGCCCTTCGTGCGGCTGCCGATGATGGTGGCTTTGAAGCCTTTGTACTTGACGTCGGCGCGGATGCCGAACAGCTGCTTGTTGTAGGAGACGAACTCGGTGGACGGCAGGGACAGGTCGATGTCGCCGAACGAGACGTTCTGCACGACCTCGTTGGGATCGCCGTTGTAGACGACGGAGATGTCCTGCTGGTTGGTCTTCGTGTCATCGTAGTCCACGTTGACGGTGATCTTGGGCCCGACCTTGCCCTGCATGCGCAACTGGAGCTGCTGGTTGATCTCGATGAGGTTCGTGGTCTTCGCGCGGCCGGAAGTCGTCTGGGCGGCGGTGTAGCGCTTCTCGGAGAAGTTGAAGCCGATCACCTTGCGGCCGGTCACCGACAGGCTGGTGCCGTAGGTCGGAAGCTCGACCTCGGGAGGCGGGGGCTTCGGCGCGCCCGTCGAGAGCGCGAGCTCGGCGACGGGCGCGGTCCAGCCGGGACCCAGGGCCTGCGAATTCTCGGAGCCGGGCTCCTCTCCGCGCTCGATGGCCTCGCGTACGCGCAGGAAACGGCCGAGCGAGTACGCCCCGGAAGGCGCGGCGGGGGTTTTGGGCGGGGGCGCCGCATTCATGACGTGGTTCGGGTCCGCCCGGTCGATGAGGAGGAACGTTCGTTTCGGCGCGACCGGCGCGACGAGGGGTTCGGTCGCGGGCGCCGTCTGCGGGGCGGATTCCGGCGCCGGCTTCGGGGCCGGCGCGGGGGTCTCGGGCCGGGCGAAGTCCGGGTCGTAAGGCGCCGAGAATTGGGCAGATCG
>CAIQSZ010000358.1 GCA_903874575.1 uncultured Elusimicrobia bacterium | reverse complement strand
CTTCAACCTCATCTACGCCCAGCTCGGCCATCCCGAGTTGTTCACGCCGGCGTTTCTCCCGGTCATCGGGTGCGGGCTGATCTGGGCCGCGTGCGCGAAGTCGGCGCAGTTCCCGCTCTATTTCTGGCTGCCCGAGGCGATGGAGGGCCCCACCCCGACTTCGGCGTTGATGCACGCGGCCACCATGGTGACCGCCGGCGTGTTCCTGCTGGTGCGCTCGTGGCCGCTGATCGCCGCGGTGCCCGCCCTGCCGCCGTTGGTCGCCAAGATCGGCCTGTTCACCGCGCTTTTCTCGGCGGTCATCGCCGCCACGAAGAAGGACTTGAAGCGCATCCTCGCCTATTCGACGGTGAGCCATCTCGGCATCATGATGCTGGCCTTGGGCCTGGGCCGGATCGGTTTGGCGCTGTTCCATTTGATCGCGCATGGGTTCTTCAAGGCGGTCTTGTTCCTGTGCGCCGGCAATATCGGTCACGCCATTCATAAGCCCACGGCCAACGTGGACGAGGTCGGCGGCTGGCGCAAGGCCCTGCCGTGGACTTACGTCTGCTTCGTCGTCGCCGCGCTTTCGCTGTCCGGCATTTGGCCGTTCGCGGGGTTCTTCAGCAAGGACGCCATTCTCGACGCGGCCTGGGAGCACGGAGGCGTCGTCAAGTGGCTGAGCCCGCTGCTGTCCTTCGGCTCCGCGTTCTACATCGCGCGCATGCTCCTGCTCACCTTCCACGGCGAGCGCCCCGAACAGCGGGGCCTGCGCGCGCATCCGCATGAAGCCGAGCTTGGTTTGGTCTGGCCCGTCGCGCTTCTTGCCGTCGGCGCGCTGTCCGTGGGCTGGCTGGGCCCTCAATTGGCGGCGTCGGTCGCCGTGGGTTGGCAAGGCCTGCCCTCCGGCATCCCGCAGCTGTCCGCTCCGCTGAACCTGCCGGGCGCGACGGAGATACAGGAACTCGGATTCAAGGAACTGTTCGGGCGCGGCGGCGCGCTGGCGGTCCTGGGCTTCGCGGCCGCATGGTGGCTCACCATGAAGGACGCGGGCTTCGACTGGCGCTGGCGCCGCGCCTCTCCCGCGCTGGAGGCCGTCTTCGAGTCCGACTTCGGCTGGAAGACCTTCGTGGCCGCCTTCGCCGACGGCGTCGTCGCTTTGGCGGGCTTCGTCGGCCGCGTGCTCGACAAGCGCTGGTGGGACGGCGCCATCGAGGGCTCCGCGGTCGCCACGCGCGGCGCGGCGGGACTGCTCTCCGACTGCGCGTCGGGCCGCCTCAACGATTATCTTTGGTGGATGGCGGCCGCGGCGGCGCTCCTGTTGGGCGGCGTGTTGGGAGCGGCGCGATGAGCCTGCTGACCGTTCTGTGGGTCCTTCCGTTGGCCGGGGCGGCCGCCTGCCTCTTCGCCGGGCGCTTCGGGCGTCTGCACGCGCGCGCCGCGGCGCTGGCGGCGTCGGCGGCGTTCTTCGGCGTTTCGCTGGCGGTCCTGAGGCCGTTTTGGGCCGGCTCCGGCGTCGGTGTGTACGCGGTCGGCGGCTCGCCGTGGGCGTTCGGCATTTCCTACAGCCTCGCCGCAGACGGGCTGTCGGCGGCGCTGATCGTTTTGACCTCGTTCCTGAACTTGGTCTGCGTCGCCGCCTCCTGGGAACTCGAAGTCTCCGGCGCCTATTGGGCGAATTTCCTGGCGCTGTCCTCGGCGCTGACCGGCGTGTTCCTCGCGCGCGACCTGTTTCTTTTCTACGTCTTCTGGGAAGCGACCTTGATCCCGATGTTCTTCATCATCGGCCTATGGGGTTCGGATAACCGCCGTCACGCGGCGATGAAGTTCTTCCTGTTCACCTTCGCGGGGTCGGTGTTCATGCTGCTGGCGCTGATCGCGCTGGTCGTGGCCAAGCATTCGCAGACCGGCTTCTGGACTTGGAGCCTGGAGGGCCTCAAGGGCGCGCCGGTCGGCGCGGCCGGCCCGTGGATTTTCCTGGGGCTTCTGCTCGGCTTCGGCGTCAAGATCCCCGTCGTGCCCCTGCACACCTGGCTGCCCGACGCCCATACCGAGGCCCCGGCCGCCGGTTCGGTGATGCTGGCGGGCGTGATGCTGAAGATGGGCCTGTACGGCCTGATCCGCGTCGCCTTGCCCCTGTTTCCGCGCTTCGCGCAGACCTGGGCGCCATGGATGGCGGGCGTGGCGGCGTTGGGCGCGGTCTACGGCGCGCTGTGCGCCATGGCGCAGACCGATCTCAAGCGCCTGGTCGCGTATTCGTCGATCGCGCACCTCGGCTTCTGCCTGCTGGGCGTGGTTTCCGGCGCGGCTCAAGGCGTCGTCGGCGGCTCGCTGCAGATGATCAATCACGGCATTACGACCGGCGCGCTTTTCTTGATGGTCGGCTTCCTCTATGAGCGCGCGCACAAGCGCGGCCTTTCCGATTTCGGCGGGCTGGCCGAGCGCGCGCCCTCGCTGGCGTTCTTCTTCGGCTTTTCCATCCTCGCGTCGATCGGTTTGCCGGGTCTTAACGGCTTCGTCGGAGAGTTCATGTGCCTGTCCGGCATCGCGCACTCGCCGATCTCCTACCTGAGCCTGCCGGTCTTCGTGGTCGCCGGCGTGGTCGGGGTCACGTTGGCCGCGGCCTACGCTCTGCCCGCCTACCAGGCGGTGTTCTGGGCGCCCGAAGGCGCGGGCTCGGTCAGCGATCACGTGACCGACCTCACGCTCCGCGAGAAGGGCATCCTTTGGGTCCTGTGCGCGCTCATGCTGTGGATCGGGCTGGCGCCGGCCTCATGGGTCGCTCTCTTGGCGCCGTCGCTGCGGGGGTTGGCGCCATGAACGTTCTGATGCCGCAGGCGGTCCTCGCCGCGGGCGTGCTGGGCGCGCTCGGTTTAGGTCTCCTGCGCCGCCCGCCGGCGTCGGCGGTGCGCGCTTTGGTCCTGGCCGCGCCGTTGACGGCATTGTGGCTGATGCGCGGCGTGGAGCCGGCGATTTTGGCGCCGCTGATCGGCGCGGACGTGAAGGGGCTGTGCTGGCAGTTGGTGATCGTCGCGGGCGCCCTGCCGCTGGCGTTCATGTCCTCGGGCGACGACGTGGAGGCCGCGTTGTTCCTGGGCTCCGTCCTGGGCATGAGCCTGCTCGCGGTCTCCGGAAACCTCCTCATGCTTTTCGTCGGCCTTGAGTTCATGTCCCTGCCGGCCTATCTGCTGGTCGCCCGCGCCGGCCAAGGCGACGGCGCGCGGCGCCTGGAGGCCGCGCTCAAGTATTTCTTCGCGGGCGCGCTGGCGGGCGCGGTCTTCCTGCTCGGTTTGGCGCTCTACTACGCCGAGACGCGGCGGCTCGGTCCCGCGCTCCTGCCGTTGGGCGCTCAGGGACAGGCGGGCGTGGCGCTCATGACCGCCGCCGCGCTGTTCAAGATCGGCGCGGTGCCCTTGCATTGGTGGCTGCCCGACGTGTACGAAGCCTCGGCGCCCGAGGTGGCCGGCTTCCTTTCGACTTCGATGAAGGCCGCGGCGGTGTTGTTCCTGATGCGCGTCGTTTCGCTGGCTCCGGTTCAGGCCTCCGCGGCGGTCCTGCCCTGGCTGGGTGCGTTGACCGCGCTGGTCGGCGCGTTCCTGGCTCTGCGTCAGGAACGTCTCCAACGCTTATTGGCTTACTCGTCGCTGGCGCACGCGGGACTGCTCGTGCTGGGCGTGGGCGCCTGGCGGGCGCTGGGCTTCGATCCCGCGGCGGCTTCGTCCCTGCTGTTCTACCTGGGCGCCTACGCCTTGCTCAGCAACGGCGCGTTCGCGTTCATCCGCGCCTCCGGCGTCGAGACGCGCGCGGGCCTGCGCGGCTACGCGGCGCGCGAGCCGGGGCTGGCCGCGGCTTTCGCGGTCCTGCTTTTCGCGCTGGGCGGCATGCCGCCGACGGGCGGCTTCGTGGCCAAGCTTCTGATCTTCTGGCAGGCGCTCCGCGTTCCCTACGCGGTTGCCGCGGCGTTGGCCGGCGTCTCCGCTTTGGTGTCCCTGGGCTACTACCTGGGCCTGGTGCGCGACATGTACTTCGATGCGCCTTCCGGCGCGGCGCCCCGCTGCGGTTGCGCGGCCGCGCGTCTGACCGTGCTGGTCTGCGCGATCGGCGCGCTCATGCTGGGCGCGGCCCCGTTTCTTCTGGCCGGGCTCACCGGGAGGGCTTGGCGATGAGTTCCCTCGCGCTGTTCGCGCTGGCCGTCAACTTCGTCGCGGTCGTCGCGATCACCGGGCTGTTCGCCAACGCGGGCAAGCTGTTCGGCCCGAAGTCCGCGCGGCAGGGCGACGCCGACATGCCTTACGAGACCGGTCTGCCGCCGCTGTCTCCGGCCCATGAGCGCATGACCGTGCTCTATCACCGCTTCGCGGTCCTGTTCGTGGTGTTCGACGTGGACCTGGCTTTCCTCCTGCCGTGGGCGCTGAACAAGCCGGCTCTTGACCTGGGCGCGATGGCGGCGGTGTCGGGATTCACCTTGCTGGTGCTGTTCATGCTGGCCTATTTCTGGCGCAAGGGAGCCCTCGAATGCCGCTAGAAGAATCGGCCCCCGCGGGCGTGATGGCCACCCAGTTGGACGCCGCGCTGGGCTGGGCGCGCAAGTATTCGATCTTCCAGTACCCGTTCGTGACCGCGTGCTGCGGCATGGAGTACATGTCCACGGCCGCCAGCCACTACGACATGGATCGCTTCGGGGCGGGCTTCCCGCGTTTCTCGCCCCGCCAGGCCGACTGTCTGCTGGTGGTGGGGACCATCTCGCATAAGATGGCGCCGGTCCTGCGCCGCATCTACGACCAGATGCCGGCGCCGAAGTGGGTGGTGGCCTTCGGCGTCTGCACTTGCACCGGAGGCTTCTACAACAACTATTCGACCGTGCAGGGCATCGACACCATCGTTCCCGTCGATCTCTACATTCCCGGTTGTCCGCCGCGTCCCGAGACCGTGATCCAGGGGCTGGTCCTGCTCCAGGAAAAAATCCAGAAGACGGGCGGGAGGATGAAGTGAGCGCGAACCTCCAGCGGGGCGAGCGGCGCGACGTTCCCGCGGCGGGGAACTTGGAGGCGCTGGCGGGCCTGAAGGCCGAAGGCTACAACATGCTGGTCGACCTGACCTGCGCGGACTACCTCGCGCAGAAGAGGTCGCCGCGCTTCGACGTGATCTACCGCCTGATGAAGTTCGACCTGGAGAGCGGCGCCGACCTGGGCCGCGTCGAGGTCCACTGCGCCGTGGACGAAGCCCCGGTCCTGCGCTCCGCGCGCGGCCTGTGGCCGATCGCCGATTGGCTGGAGCGCGAGGTCTGGGACATGTTCGGCGTTAGGCCCGTCGACCGCCCGGACATCGAGCGGCTCCTCATGTACGAGGAGTTCTCCGGCCACCCCCTGCGCAAGGACTATCCGATCGCCAAGCGCCAGCCCCTGATCGGACCGAAGAGCGGCGACAAGGCGGACTCTCCCTCGTTCAATATATTGAAGCCCACCATCACCGGCCAATGACCGATCGATCCCGCAAGACGTTCATGCTCAACATGGGCCCTCAGCATCCGGCCATGCACGGCGTCGTGCACCTGACCTTGGAGCTGGAAGGCGAACGCATCGTGGACACCGGCGTGGAGATCGGCTACCTGCACCGCGCCTTTGAGAAGCACGCCGAGAGCGAGACCTGGAACAACGTGGTGCCGTGGACGGACCGTCTCAACTACGTGTCGCCGCTGATCAACAACGTGGGCTACGTGACGGCCGTCGAGACGCTGGCGGGCATCGAGGTGCCGGAGCGCGGCCAATACATCCGCGTCATCGCCTGCGAGATTTCGCGCGTCACCGATCATCTGACATGCCTGGGCGCCTCGGCCATGGAGCTGGGCTCCTTCACGGTGTTCCTGTACATGATCAAGGCGCGCGAATACCTGTACCAGCTCGTCGATAATCTGACGGGCGCGCGCGTCACCACGAACTTCACCCGCGTGGGCGGCGTGAAGGGCGACCTGCCTCCCGATTTCGCGCCGAAGTTCGCCGCGGCCGCCGAGCAGGTGCGCGAGGTCCTGCGCGACTGCGACAAGCTTCTCACCAAGAACCGCATCTTCATGGACCGCGTGGAGGGCACCGGCGTCATCTCGAAGGAGGACGCCGTCGCCTACGGCATCACCGGCCCGTTCCTGCGCTCGACCGGCGTGCCCTACGACGTGCGCCGCGCGCACCCGTACCTGGTGTACGACCGCTTCGACTTCGAGATCCCCGTCGGCTCCACCGGGGACAACTACGACCGCTACCT
>CAIQSZ010000357.1 GCA_903874575.1 uncultured Elusimicrobia bacterium | reverse complement strand
CCTTGCTGATTCATCGCCGCTTCCCCTCGACGTCTCTCTTCCGGACCAAGTCGGAGATCGCATCGACGAATTGATGGGGGTGCGGTATGAACCGTGGGTCGCCGCCGCGGCATTGGAGCTTAAACGAGAGCTCGAAAAAGAGGACATCCGATCGGCCTACGTTCCTACGGACGGTCGGTGGGTCGAACAAATAGCGGCTCTGGATGAGATCATCTCAGGCGCTGATGTCGATGGTAGGGCGACCTATCGCCCTTTGGCGAGAGCGACCGGGGCGTTCTTGCTGGCCGGGAGCGTCGTTAAACCCTCCGTTCGTCGTTTCGGGGCGGTTCAGGACGCATACATGAGTATGGTTCGAGATGGCCATGCCCCGGTGTGGATACGGGCGCAGCGTCTTCGTTACATAAGCTTGGGGGGAGGTCATCATTATGGGCCGGCCGCGCAGGGGATATCGTGGAAGGCTTTCACGGAGCTGCGCGAGCAGGTTCGCGGCCGGCTGGAGCGCGCCGTCCTGATGTGGAAAAGAAGATCCTTTGGCGCCTCCTTGGCCTGCCTGGGCGGGCTTTGCGTGATCCCGATCGTCGGTTTCCCCCTGTGGGGGATAGTCGCGGTCGTATTGATGGGGCTATCGGCCGTATCCGCCCTTGTCGTGTATGCCGTCGCGAGTCGTCGCTTGGCGTACTTGTCACCCCTGTCGGACGACGCCAGGGAGATCGACGAGTACTTGGGTTCAGGGTCCGGCTGACGAACCTGCCGTCGTTCGACACGTAAGAAGAGTGCCGTCTTTTGGCAGGGACGGCGATTTCCCATGATCAGAACCGGGCTCTCTTTCTTTACGACGGCGCTCGCGGTCCATTTTCTGACCGGCACGGCCCAGAAGCCTGCGGCGCCGCGACGGTCGGCGCCCCACTATCCTTCTCCGGCGGTCGTCATCAAGCAACGCCGCGTCGCCGTCCCCCGCTCGAATCCGATCAAGGACCCCAGTCACATGGTGCGCGTACCGGCGGAGCATCCGCGCCCGGGCAGTAAGCGGCGGTTTTTTGCTATACTGCGACAAGTCGCTCTCAACTTGAGGAAGTCCCCGATATGAAGAAAGCCATTCATCCCGTTTATCGCACGGTCGTCTTCCAGGACGTCCAGGCGAACAAGTCTTGGATCTCCCGCTCCACCGTCAACGCCAAGGACACGGTGACGTGGGAAGACGGCAAGACCTATCCGCTGGTCAAGCTGGACATCTCCGCGTTCTCGCACCCGTTCTACACCGGCCAGCAGCGCATGGTCGACACCGCGGGCCGCATCGACCGCTTCAAGAAGCGCTTCGAGACGACCGCCGGCAAGACCGTCGCCCGCAAGGCCGCCGCGAAGACCACCAAGCAGCTCGCCCACGTCGGCCACATGGCCAAGCGCGTGCTGAGCACGGCGCCCACGAAGGAAGAGAAGACCACCAAGAAGACCGCCAAGAAGGAAAAGGCGCCCGCCAAGAAAGAAGCTTAGCCGTTGGGCCGCGACTGGAGCCCCGGCGGCGTCCCCGCCGGGGCTCCCGCTTTTACTAGGTCCCGCACATGAACCAGAAGATCGCCAAACTGGACTCTGATTTCCGCGAGCTGGAAGCCCGGCTCGCGGCGGGGGGCTTGCCGCCTCACGAGGTCAAGGACCTATTTCTGCGCCACGCGCAGATGGCGCCGACGGCCGCCAAGGTGCGCGAGCTGGCGCGCCTGGAGGGCGAGGCCGCCGACTTGGAAGCGCTTCTGAACGACGCCGAGATGGGACGCATGGCCCGCGAAGAGCTGGCGCCCGTCCGCTCGAAGATAGCCCTGCTGGAGCAGGAGGT
>CAIQSZ010000356.1 GCA_903874575.1 uncultured Elusimicrobia bacterium | reverse complement strand
CCCCCTCACGGCAGACTATGCGTTCTAGGAGGCCTTGCATGCGTTCTTTTTACTGGTTTCTCCTCATCCTCACCGCGGCGCTCCCCGCGTCCGCCCAAACCGCCTCTCAGGACCAAATCATCATGGCCCCGCCGCCACGCACTTTTTTCAACAATCCTCCCAATAACCGGACCGAACCGGCGCCCAAAACGCCGCGCAACTCGTCGGTGACGTCTGCTCCGATCTGTCCTGGCGACGTCACGTTCTTACCGACGGGATTCACGTTCCCCGCCCTACTCCCCGATGCGATCTATTCGTACAACACGATGGCTCCCGTCGTGGCACTGATTGAAGACGACGTCAAATTCCGAGATCGCACGGTCCTCCCCAAGAATACCCGCCTCATCGGCTCGGCTGGAACCGCGCATACGCTCGATCGCGTCAACATCAACTTCACTCTCGCGGTCAGCCCCGAAGGCTGCGAGTTCCCTTTCTCCGGACTCGCCTTGTCGGACGACGACGGCTCGGCCGGCATCAAGGGCAAGCTCGAAAAACATGAGGATTCCATCGCCGCGACTATCGCCCTCAAATCAGTGCTGACGGGCGTGCAGGCCGCCGCCGCCGTGGCCGCTCCTATCGAAGGGGCGGTCACGTCTGGATTCTCCGGCGAAGCGAACTCAATGCTCGATCGGAACATTTCTAAGGAGAAAAGTCTGGAGTCCATCTACGTCCACGAGCGAACGCCGATTCGGATTTTCGTCATGCGCCGGTTAATTCTGGATCCGGGGACGCGCTAAGCGCTATGTCCAAACCCGCGGAAGACGATGGACTCGTTTTCGTCGGCCTCATTCTTCTCGTATTCGTCGCCTGGTCAGTATTCCGTTCGGCCATCTCGCCCACATCGGCTTTCTATGCGCGACTTGCCGGTCGGATGGAAACGCCGCTGACCGTCGTCGGTGCGCGCTCGGATGCGACCGCCCCCCCAGACAGGAGCTCGCCAGGTCGCATCGCCGCCAATGCCCTTATAACTTCGGCCAACCGCGTGCGGCCAAGCGCTGCGCTGTTTGCCGCACTCTGCCTTCTTATAGGGCTTTACCCGCGCACGGCCAAACGTCGCGGACACGCCGCGTCGTGGTCAACCGAAGCTCTCGTTGGTGCCGGTCTTGTTACCGGTATTGGAGGCCTCGGCGGCGTCTTAGCGACGCCGCTGGCCTGGCCTGGCATCGTTCAAGTTCTCGTCCTCCTAGTCGCGGCCCTCAACGTACTGGCCGCCGCCGTTTGCGCGCTCCTGCTTGCCCAGCGAGGCAATGGGAGGCGGATTCTTGAGCATGGCCCGACTTTCGTCTCACCCGAATCCGCCGGACCATCGATTCTCGTCGGTCGCGCGGACCCCGACATACTCCCTGGCCACGCGCGCTGGCTGGCCCGCGACAGAGGAGAAATCCGAATCCCGTTCGATCGCCTCTCGCGCGGGATAACGATCCTCGGTGAGAAAGGCTCAGGCAAATCCCGCCTTCTTTTCGCCGTCCACGACGCGATACGCGCTCAATTTCCGAGCGTCCCCATCATTATCCACGATCCTAAAGGCGAATGGTATCGCACGTATTACAACGCCCAGACGGACATATATTTCGCGCCTCACTTCAAAGAATCCCGGAACTGGAATATCTGGGAAGATTTCCACAAGATTCCCGAACTGCGTCATGCGCTCATCACCGCCGCGGTCCACGCCCATCCGGGAAGTGAAACGTTTTGGATGGATCAGGCCGTCGATATGCTTGGAAGCGCGGCAAGCCATGAGGACTTCAACCTGGCCGTCGCCTATCTTTCCTCGATCCCGCGAGCGCAACCAGACGACCGATTCCTCATGTCGGTCTTCGGATCGGCTCGTTTGGGTTTTCTGGACATCGCGAAGGCGCAACTGATGGGCGGACCAGACGGCGGGCTTTCAATAGACGACTATCTCAAGTTCCCCGGCCGAATCCTTCTTCTGAACGATCCCTCCTGCGCCGATCAGCAGAGCGGGGTCTTCAGTCTCTTCCTGACCGCGTTCCTACTGCGCGTCCTATCAATGCCCGACGTTCCAGCGGGCACGCTGCGGGCCGTCGCGATCATCGACGAAGCCCTCACGTTTCACCTGCCTCCGGACGTGGATCGCCGGATTTATTCGCTTTGCCGCTCGAAGGGCCTTTGCATCATCGCGGGAGCGCAACGCCTTCCCGACCGGAACAACGGCGAGCGCGGCGAGTGGCAGAACTCCGAGTATATCTTCGCGATGAAGGTCATCCACCAAGAAACCCAGGCCGCGCTTTCCAGGCGCGCCGGGACGCTTCTTTTCCGCCAGAAGAAGGAGAGCAAGTCCACGAACGTCGGCGGCTCCTCGAAAAGCGAGAGCGAGCAGGACAGTCGTCAGGACGCCATCCCGCCGGAGCATTTCGGCCGCCTCGATCCCCGGAAATTCGTCCTTTTCCACGACCGAGGCATCGTCACCGGCGAAACCGTCGATGTCCGGCGCGAGCAGCGCGACGTGGAGCTGCCCGCGTTCGACTCGCTGAACGAGGTCACTGAGATTTCGCGTCAAATGACGCTGGGAGGACAAAAATG
>CAIQSZ010000355.1 GCA_903874575.1 uncultured Elusimicrobia bacterium | reverse complement strand
TCTCGGCGTCGGGCATGATGGAAGGCGGCCGCATACTCCACCACCTGCGCAACAACATCGAGAACGCCTCCGCCACCGTCCTCATCGTGGGCTATCAGGAGGAAGGGACCTTGGGCCGCCGGCTCCAGGAAGGCGCTAAAAAGGTCCGCATCTTCGGCCTGGAGCATCCCGTGCGGGCGCGCGTGGAGACCATCCACACCTTCTCCGCGCACGCCGACCGCGAGGATCTGGCGTGGTTCGTGAAGTCCCTCAAGCCGCCGCCGCGCGCCGTATTCCTGGTTCACGGTGAAGCCGGCGCCCGCGCGAAGCTGGCCGAGCGCTTGAAGACCGCCGGCCTGGCGCGCGTCGTCCTGCCCGGCCGCGGCGACGTAGTCGAGCTGGAGTAGCCGTTGCCCTACGACCTGATCGTCGTCGGCGGCGGCGTGACCGGGGCGGGCGTGGCCCGCGACGCGGCCCTGCGCGGGCTGAAGACGGCGCTGGTCGAGCGCGGAGAGCCGGGCGGCGGCGCGACCCGGACCTCCACGCATTTGATCCACGGCGGCGTGCGCTACCTTCTCTACGACCGCCTCACCACGCACGCGACCTGCCGGGACTCCGGCCACATCGTGCGCACCGCGGGCGACCTGCTCACGCGCCTGCCCATCGTCTGGCCCGTGTACCGCGGCCACGCGCGCGGGCTGGAGACGGTCGAGACGCTGTTCGAGGAGTACGACCGCTTCCAGCCGATGAAGTACGGCCGCCCGCACCTGCGCCTCACGCCGGAGGCGACCCTGCGTCTGATCCCGGGGCTGAAGGCCGAGGGGCTGCGCGGCGCGCTGGCCTTCGACGAATGGTGGGTGGACGCCGAGCGCCTGGCCGCGCGCACGCTGGACTCGGCGAAGGCGGCCGGCGCGGAGGTGTTCCTGCACGCGCCCGTCGAAGCCGTCCTGCGCGACGGCGCGCGCGCCGTCGGCGTGAGGGCCGGCGGCCGCGAACTGCGCGCGCGGCTGGTGGTCAACGCGGCCGGACCGTGGGTGGACAAGGTCGCCCGCCTGGCCGGGGCGAATCTGCCCCTGCGCCTGATGAAGGGCACGCACCTGATCTGGAAGGACCCCAAGCGCGTGCCGGTCGGGCTGCTCCTGGAGGCCGCCGACCGGGAGCGCTACGTGTTCGTGATTCCCTCGCCGCTGGGAACCTGGGTGGGCCCCACCGACCTGCCCGGCCCCGCCGATCCCGACGAGGCGCGCACCTCCGACGAGGAGATCCAGTACCTGCTTGACTCCGTGCGGCGCTACTTCGCGGACTGGCCGCGGATTCCGGACGCGACCATCGTCGGCTCGCGCCCCATCCTGGGCCAGCCCGGCGCCGAAAAGCTGCTGTCGCGCGACTTCGAGGTGTTCGACCACGAGGCGCGCGACGGCGTGTCCGGACTGCTCACCATCGGCGGCGGCAAAATGTCCGACTACCGCGTGATGGCCGAGGCGGCCGTGGACGCCGCGTGCCTCAAGCTGGGCATAAGCGCCCGCGGGACGACGCAGAACTTCACTTTGGACGGCAGGCCCGTGGGCCCCGTCCCGGGCTGGACTCCGCCCTCGCCCGCGCTCAAGAACTTCTTGAAAACGAGGCCGCGCCTGCGCGAACTGCACGCGCTCGCCCACTTGGGCGGGGCCCTGGCCGGCCACCTGGCGCGCCGGGCCGCGGGGCGATGCCCCGCGCGGGACGAGGACGCCTTCCGCGAACGCTACGCCTGACCGCGCCTGCGCTCAGTAGACGCCGCGCTCTTGGTACCAAGGCACGCCCTTGGTCGACGGCTTCAGGCAGTCGACGAAGACGACGACTCGGGCGTCGTCGAACACGTAGCCCCAACGGCCGCTGGCCAGCAGGCGCGAACCGTCCACGACGCCGTCGCGCAGAACCTCGGAAGGATAGGACTGGACCTTGTCGGTCTCGCGGCCGCAGATCGGAAGATCGACGGACGGGATCCCGGCGATGTACTTGGGCACCAAGCTCTCCAGCCGCGCGGGAATCTTGCGCTCGGCCTTCACGTAATCGGCGAGCGCGCTCTCCAGCGACGCCAGCGCCGTGCGCGCCTTGTCCTCGCGCACGCGGACGTCCTCGGCGCGGGCCTCCCGCTCGAAATCCGCCGACGCGTCGTCCTTGCCCGTCATGGACGCGCAGGCCGCCAGACTCGCGGCGACGACGCACAAGAGAAGCTTTCCCGTCATGAGAGGCCTCCGCGAAGGATGGTCCCGCCGCCCAGCACGACGTCCCCGTCGTAGAACACCGCGGCCTGCCCCGGCGCGGGCGCGCGCTGGGGCGCGTCGAAGCGCACGGCCACCGTGCCGTCGGCGCGCGGCGTCAGCAGGGCCGGCGCCGGAGGGTGGCGATGGCGCACGCGAACCTCGGCGCGCCGCGGATGCGCGAGCGCCTGCGCCGTCCAGGTGACGCCGCCGGCGACCAGCCCGTCGGCCAGGACCTCCGCGTCCGAGCCCACCACCAAGGTGTTCGTCTCGGGCTCCAGGCGCACGACGTAGAGCGGGTCCGCGGCGGTCACGCCCAGCCCCTTGCGCTGACCGACGGTATACGACGCCAGCCCCCCGTGCTCGCCCAGCACGCGTCCGCCGGGGGACTTGATGGGGCCGCGCGCCAGACCGGCCGAACCGGAGGCCTCGGGGCGCGACGCGACGAAGCCGCGCACGTCGCACGAAGGCACGAAGCAGGTCTCCATGCTCTCCGGCTTGTCGGCGGTCTTAAGGCCCAGGGCGCGCGCGCGGGCGCGGACTTGGTCTTTCGAGAGCCCGCCGATGGGAAACAGCGCTTTGGCCAGCTCGCGCGAGGTCAGCGCGTACAGGAAATAGGTCTGGTCCTTGCGGTCGTCCACGGACTTGAGCAGGCGGCCGTCGTCGACGCGCGCGTAGTGGCCGGTGGCCACCTTATCGCAGCCCCACGCCCGCGCCAGGTCGAGCAGGCGGCCGAACTTCACCGAGCGGTTGCACTCCACGCACGGGTTCGGGGTCGTCCCCCCCAGGTAGGCGTCCACGTACGGCTTGATCACCCGCGACTCGAACATCTCCGCCATGTCGGCGACGTAGTGGGAAATGCCGATGGTCTCGCATACGCGGCGCGCGTCGTCCACGTCGGCCGGAGAGCCGCAGCAGCCGAAGCCCGTCGCTCCGCGCGGGAGGAGCTTCATCGTCACGCCGATCACCTCGTCCCGCGTCTCCTTCAGCAGGGCCGCGGCCACCGAACTGTCGACGCCGCCGCTCATCGCGGCCAAGATCCTCACGCCGGGACACCGGAGGCGCGCAGGCGCTCGACGGCCGCCGGCAGGACCGACAGGAAACGGTCGACGTCCGCGTCGGAGGTGCCCCAGCCTACGGAGACGCGGATGGAGCCCGTCGCCCGACGCGGATCGACGCCCATCGCGGTCAGCACGTGCGACGGCACGGAGGAGCCCGAGGAGCACGCGGGACCGCCGGACACGCAGACGCCCTCCAGGTCCAGCGCGACGACGAGATGGTGCCCATCTATGCCGTCGAAGCTGAAATGCGAGGTGTTCGGCAGGCGGAGCTGGGGATGGCCGTTGAGGTAGGCGCCGGACGCGCGCAGGACTCCTTCCTCCAAGCGGCGGCGCAGCGACAGCGCGTGCGCCGAGGCCGCGGACAGCTCGCGCCGGGCCAGGTCCGCCGCGACGCCGAGCGCGACGATGCCCGCCGTGTTCTCGGTCCCCCCGCGCCGGTTCTGCTCCTGATGGCCGGTGACGACCGGAGACAGACGCACGCCGCGGCGCGCGTACAGGGCGCCGACGCCCTTCGGCGCGTTGAGCTTGTGTCCCGACAGCGAAAGCAGGTCGACGCCGAGCGCCTTCACGTCGACGGCGACCTTGCCGAGGGACTGCACCGCGTCGGCGTGCATCAGCGCGCCCTTGGCGCGCGCGGCGGCGGCGGCCTGCGCGACCGGCTGGAGGACGCCGGTCTCGTTGTTGGCGTGCATGACGCTGACGACCGCAGTGGTCTCGTCGATGAGCGCGGCCAGTTCCTCGGCTTTCGCCGCGCCGTCGGCGGAACACCCCGCCTCGACGGCGTCGAAGCCGCGGCGGCGCAGCTGGCCGAGGAGGAGTCGGACCGCGTCGTGCTCGATCTTCGTCGAGACGACGCGGCGGCGCGCGCCCTTGGTCTCGTCGCGCGTCTGCCAGGCGGCGCCGGCGACGGCCAGCACGTCGGACTCGGAGCCCCCGGAGGTAAAGACGATCTCGGAGGCGTCCGCCGCGCCGATCAGCGCGGCGACCTTCTCGCGCGCCCGCTCGACGGCGGCGCGCGCCTTCTGGCCCAGCGCGTACACCGAGTTCGGATTCCCGTAGCCGTCGCGCAGCCAGGGGAGCATCGCGTCGAACACCTCGGGGCGCACGGGGGTCGTCGCGTTATGATCGAGATAGATCATTGCCCGAAACCGA
>CAIQSZ010000354.1 GCA_903874575.1 uncultured Elusimicrobia bacterium | reverse complement strand
GGGACGCCTGAACGGTCGAGCTACGACGGCAATTTCCATTGCCGTCGAAGGTGCACTCGGGATTTCCCGCCACGGCATCCTTTAACTCGGTCAAATCCCCGGCGGGGCCGCTCCGACGGGACCGCTGCCGAGACTGCGTCCCGCATTGAGCGTTCCAAACCTGTCGGAGCTGCTTAGTCGGACCGTCGTCGGCCGGTTTTTTCAGAAAATCATGCGCCCGTTCGCACCATTTCGAGGATGCGGCTTTGTTATTCCCCAGTTCCCGAAGTAAGGACTCCGCGGACACGGAAGGAGGGTTGCCGTCGGCATGGGCGGCGGGTACTAGGACGGCGGCCGCAAAGAATAATTCAAGAAAAATCAACGGAACCAATGATACGCGAGGGATATCTGGGGCAGAAGTGTCCTTAGGCCCCTTTCGACGGACGAAATGGGCCTATGCGGGCCTAGGCCTAGCGGATTCTGATAATCTTTGGCGATAATGTTGTAAATTGCCGGGTCATGCATCGGCGGGGCGCGTCCGGCGATGAAACGTCGTGCCGAACGATAAATGAAAAAAAGGGCGGATGATCTGCTGACGCCGTCCGTGTCGCCCGATTCGGGCGCCGCTCGCGGCGCCGAGATGGGGCGCGTCGACCTCTTCGTCACCGACCGTTGCAACCAGTCCTGCGTGTTCTGCTATCTCCACGCGCGCGAGATCCGCGAGGCGGGCCGGGACTTCCCGATCGAGCCCATCATGAAGGTCCTCGAGGCCGGGCGCGTCAGGGGCTACCGCGAGGTCGACATTTCCGGCGGGGAGCCGACCGTCGCCCGACGTCTGCCCGAGATCATCCGGCGGGCCCGGGAGCTCGGCTACGACCGGATCAAGATGATGACGAACGGGTCGCGCCTGGCCGATCCGCAATACGCTCAGAGCCTGGCCGACGCCGGCCTGACGAACGTCGCGCTCTCGATCCACGGGTCTTCGGCGCCCATTTACGGATCGGTTCACGGCGTGGAGCGAGATTTCAAGCGCTGCGTCCAGGCCGTGCTGGCCTTGCGGCGGACGACGCCCCGGATCGAAGTCGAGGTGAACACCGTCGTCACGCGCGGGAACATCGGCTCTCTCGATGCTCTGGCGCGCATGGTCGCGCGGATGGGGATCGAGCGTCTCCTCGTCCAACTCCTGGTCCCGAACTCTCCGGATGGGACGGCCCACTTCCCCGGACATCGGCGGGCCGCGGCGGCCTTCCGGTCCCTCATCGACGGAAATTCCTCCGGGCTCAGGATTTATTCCGCTTTCATCCCGCCCTGCCTGATGCCCGGCTACGAGGAGTTCGTCTCCCCTTTGGACTTCACCGTCGCCTTCCTGACCAACCGTCCCGATTTCCTCGTCTCATGGCAGAAGTCCCTGCTCGCGGCCAAGAGGGTCGTCGGCGCCTGCGCCGGATGCGCGCATTGGAGCGGCTGCCGGGGCTTTTGGATCCCGACGGAGTAGGCGCGATGGCCGATCCCCGGACGCTGATCCTTCAGTTGTCGTACGCCTGCACCCACGCTTGCGTCTTCTGCTCCGAGTCCCGAAGCAGGAGCGAATTCAAGGATCACCCCCTGCGCGGCGAAGAGATCGCCCGCGTCCTCGTGACGAAGAAGCGCGAGGGCTTTGACGACGTCATCATCACGGGTGGAGGCGAGCCAACCCTCCATCCCCGGTTTCTCGCAATACTCAAGGCCCTTCGGGGCCGCGGTTTTTCCGTGTGCTTGACCAGCAACGGCTGGCGGCTGTCCGACCCCGCATTCGCGCGCAGCGTCCTGCCTTTGCTCGATCGCCTGTGCCTTTCGGTGCACGGCGACGGCGCGGGCCTTCACGACGCGGCGACCGGCCGCCGGGGATCTTTCGCGCGCCTCGTGCGCGCGCTCGCCAACGCCCGAGGCGAGGGCAAGGTGCGGCTGGAGACCTATACGGTCGTCTCCCGGTCGAATTGGAAAAGCCTGCCGAAGCTTTTGCGTTCGCTGTCCGGCAAGTCGGTCCGTTCGGCCGTGCTGTCCCAGTTGGTGCCCGAAGGGGCCGCCTGCGCGGGCTACCGCGAGCTCGTCGTGCCGTTGAGCGAGTGGCGGCGCGAGGCGCCCGGCTTGGCCGCGTTATGCGCGGAGCTGGGCCTGGAACTGCGCTTCCTGAATCTGCCGTCCTGCGTGCTGGGGCCCGCGGCGGCGCTTTCGGACGATCGGCGCTTCGCCCGTTCCGTATCCGTCGGCCGGGGGCTTGCGGGGGGGCGGCCGACCGTCTTGGAGGTCGCCGTCGGCGCGCCGTCCGGGGACTTGGAGGGGCGGACGCATCCCGCGTGCTGCTCCGACTGCCGCGAACGCGCCGCCTGCGCGGGCGTCCACAAGCGCTACCTCGACGAGTTCGGCGACGGCGAGTTGATCCCGGTACGAGACGGCGCGAAGTGCGTCTCGGACCGTTTGGGCGGCGAGCCGGGGCAGTGGCGGCGGTTCCTGTGCGGAAAGGAGTTCCTGCGCGCGCGTCATTGGATTTCGCCGACCCGAAGTCACGGCGCCCACGAATGTCCGCTGGCCTGTCCCGACGCGGTCTTGGGGGGCGCGTCGTTCTTCAGTTATCCGCCGATTTTCCTTCCGTGCAAGCAGGCCGCGGATTTCGCGCCCCGCGTTCGGGCGCTCGCCAAAAGGCCCGCGGCCGAAGGCCCGGCGGTCGGCTTGGTGGACTGTCCCGACGCCTACTTCCGGGAAGAGCTGGGACCCGGCCTCTCCCGACTGGGGGTGCGCGTCGCCGCGCGCCTCCAGCCCTCTCTGCGCGGGGAGGACCTGGCGGCGTACGCGGAAGCGTCGATTCAGGTCGTTCCGGATTATCTCAGGAATATGGAGCCTCTCGGCGCGATCCTGGCGGCCCTGCCCATGAAGACGGTCTTCGCTCCCGCGCCGTACGGCGCGGCGGGCAGTCGGGACTTCATGCGCGCCGTCGCGCGCGCGGCCGGCAAGCTCGATTCCTTCGACCGCGAGTGGGAAGCGATTCGGCGCCCGCTCGACCCGGCGTGGCGCGCTTTGCGGCGGGAGGCCGGGAGTTTTCGCCTGGCGATCGCGGCGGACGAGGACGCGCTCTCGGTCCTGACGCAAGAGTCCTTCCAGGTCGGCCTACCGGTTCCGCGCATGCTGGGCGAGATGGGCTTCGACCTCGATTATCTCCTTTTCGACACGCCGAACGCCCGCCGCGCCGTCCCGGCGTTGCGCAACTGCGGGTGGTTCGACCGTCCTCCCGAAGTCTTCTTCTTCCGGACCCCTCGGGAACTGAAGCGCCTGCTCGAGGATCCTCGCCGTTCCGCCGTTTACTCGGACATCTTCTCCGACCGGCGGTTGACCGAGGCCGGGAAGACTCCGTTCTCCATGGCGCTGTTCGAGCCGGGACTGCGGGGCTCCCTGCGGACGTTGCGGCGGCTGCTGGACGCCTGCCGCACGCCTTTCTATAAGACGTACGGTCGCTTCCTGAAAACGGCGGAGCGTTCGTAGTCATGGAGATGCGCCCCTTGGGGACGACGAAACTGAAGGTCAGCGCCCTGGTCCTGGGGACCGCGGCTTTCGGCGCCTCGCGGCACGGCTGCAGGATGGTCGACGAGCGCTCCGCGGCGGATCTTCTGGACATGGCGTGGGACGCCGGGATCAATCTCCTCGACACGGCGGACGTCTACGGAGGGGGAGCCTCCGAGGAGCTTCTGGGGCGGCTGCTCGCTCGACGGCGAAACCGTTTCCTGCTGGCGACCAAGGTCGGCGGTCGCATGGGGACGGCGGACCGCGGCGGAGGCGGACTTTCGGCGCGGCACATCATGAACGCCCTCGAGGCGAGCCTGAGACGCCTGCGGACCGATCACGTGGACCTATACATGGCTCACGGTCCGGACGCGGGCACGCCGATCGGCGAGACGATGGAAGCCTTCGCGCGCGCGCGCGGCGCGGGCCAGGTCCGGGTCGTCGGCTGCTCGAATTTCTCCGCCGCCCAGCTCCGCGCGGCGCGCTCGGCCGGCGGGCGCGGCCGGACCGGGTTCGAGTTCAACCAAATCCAGTTCAGCCTGGCCAATCCCATCGCGCCCGGCCTGGCGCAGGCCTGCGGCGAGGCCTCCGTCAGCCTGCTCGCCTGGGGACCGCTGGCGCGGGGAGCGCTGTCGGGCAAGCGTCGGGCCGGGTCGGACCGACGGCTGGAGGCGACCTCCTTGCCCAAGCATCGCCTGCGGCCCCTCCTTCAGACCTTGCGCGCGGTCGCCGCGAGCGAGGAGACGACCCTCGCTCAAACGGCCTTGGGCTGGGTGCTCGGCAAACCTTGGATCACGGCGGCCGTTTGCGCGGCCAGCGTCACGGCCCAACTGCGGGAGCTTCTCGGCTCCCGGCCCTTGTCCTCCCGTTCGTCCGCGTTCCTCGACCGGGCGTCGGCGCTCTGCACGGTCGCTCGCGCGCCGCTTCCGGAGGCCGGATCATGAGCGGCGTCGAGCCCCCGCGTTCGTTCGACCTGGGCGTCCTGCTCGCCGTGAACGCCGTCGCCGACGCCTATCTGGTTTACGACGGTCCCGGCTGCAATTTCTCGCGCGGGCTGGCGGTTCACGGCCGGCATGACTGGGGCTCGACGCTCCTCTCCTGCTCGGGCCGCCACCGCGTCCAGTACGGCGGCATCGGCCAGGGTCCTTCGGCGCGGGGCCGGACGACGGGCCTTCAGGAGGTCCTGCAAGAAGTCGTCAAGTTCCCGGGGGCCGGGCCGGTTCTGCTGCGGGGACGTCTCTCGCTCCGAGAACGGAAGGGCCTGCCCGTCATGCCCCTCGGGGTTCCGTCCGGCCGCGCCTGCTGGCTTGAGGGCTATGCCGCCGTCCTGGAGCGGCTGGCGCAAGGGCTGCGTCTTTGCGGCGGCGCCGCGCGCCGGGAGAACGTGGCGCTCGTCGGTCATTTCATGGACCGCAACGAGGGAGAACACCGGGGCAACGTCGCCGAGTTCTCCAGGATTTTCCGAGCGCTCGGGCTTCGCTTGATCTGCGTCTGGCCCTCGGGAGGGACCAGCGGCGACCTCGCCGAAGTCCGCGGGGCGGGCACCGTCGTCTCTCTGCCCTACGGCCGGCGCGCCGCCAGAACCCTCGCCCGGCGTCTCGGCGCCGAGCTCATCGAGACGGGGCTTCCTTTCGGGATCGCGGGAACGCGGCGTTGGATCGAGGGGATCGCCGCCGCCGTCGGTAAACGGCGTCAAGGCGAGGCGTTCATCCGCGGCGAGCAGGCCCGGCTGGCGGCGCTGCTGGAAAAAGCGATCCCCTCGCTGACGGGAAAAATGATCCGCTTCGGCGGCGACCCGGTCTTGGCCGCGGCGTTCCCCGCGTTCTGCTCGGAAACGGGGCTCTCCTTCGGGGGATACCGGCGGGCCGGGTGCTCCCGGCACCTTGTGCCGCACCGGGAAAGTCCGCGCGGGATCGAGACGGAGGCCGATCTGTTCATCGCCGGCGCCGACGTTTCCGCCGGGCCTGGACTTTGGCGGGCGCGGATGGAGTTCGGATATCCTTCCCCGTCCTTCCACGCGCTTCGGGACGAACCCCACCTGGGTTTCGAGGGGGCCGTGAGCTTCCTGCAGCGCTGCCTGCACGCCTTGGCGAGGGCTCAGCCCTCCACGATGCCCGCCAGATCGTCCAGCTCGTCGTAGCGGACGCCGCGCGACTCGAAGGCCCGGCGCAGGCGCCGGCCGGTCCGCTCGAAGAAGGCGTCCTGGGCGGCGTCGGTCATTGCCGCCGCCTCGTAGAGACGGCGGGCCCGCGGCATCTCGTGCATCCGGTCGACGCGCACGGCGTCGATGTGGGGCGCCAGCAGGTCGGCGAGCCGTTCGGGATCCATGGGCAGCATCGGCTGCACGACGGCGAAAGTCTTCAGGCCCGCCTCGTGGCAGCGTCTCAGCACGGAGATTCGCTCCTCGACGGGGTCGGCGCCCGGCTCGAATTTTTGGCGCACGCGGTCGTCGTCGGTCGGAATCGAAAATCCCACGGCCGCGGCGGGGAAGCGCCTCAGCAGTTCTATGTCTTCGCAAACCCTGGACGCGCGCGTCAGGATGACGGGCTTGAATCCTCCGGCGTCGGCCAGGACCTCCAGGCACCGGCGCGTGATCCGGTAGCGGCGTTCGAGCGGCTGGTAGGGATCGGTCAGGATGGGGCTGAGTCTCACGATGCCCGCCGGATGCCGTCGGATCTCGCGGCGCAGCACTTCGGCGGCGTTGACTTTGACGTCGACGTATCTCCCCCAGGGCAGGGAGGGAAGGCCCTTCAGCACGCGCGACATGTCCGCTCGCGGGGCGACGTAGCAGAACTCGCAGCCGATGGTGCAGCCGACGTAGGGGTTGATGTAGTAGTGGCCGGCCCCTTCCGCGATAAGGAGACGGGAAACCTCGATCTCCCGCACGAGCCCGGCCCTGGCGCTGCTCGACCTCTCCATGGGCGGCAACGCGCCCTCGCGCCCGCGGACGAGTTCGACGACGGCCTCGACGGCCCGGCGCTCCTCCGGAGCGAGGGCGGCGCGGCCCTGGAAGTAGCGCCGCGCGCAGACGTTGAACAGCCGGGTCCGCGCGTAGCAGTCGCGCGTGGAGTCGAAAGGTTCGAGCTCGATCAGGATGATGGATTGCCCGCGCGCGATCGTCAACTGGACCCCCGGCTCCGAGTCCCAGCCCAGGAGGCTCCAGCCCGCGGCCGTCCGGCGGCGGCGGATGAGCGGGGCGAGGAGATTTTCGACGGGGTCGTCGGCGGTTCGGGGGCTGCGTGGCATGGAGGCCGTAAGTGATATACTCCGCTTTCCAGCCCATTGTATCATGAGAACGACAACGCCCAAGGGCGGCTCGAGGCAGATCGCGTTCTACGGCAAGGGCGGGATCGGCAAGTCCACGGTCGCGGCCAATCTTTCGGCCGCCCTGGCGCTGCGCGGCCATTCGCTTCTTCAAGTGGGCTGCGACCCGAAGGCGGATTCCTGCAGGCTTCTGCTCCACGGCCGTCCGCATCCCAGCATCCTGGGACTTTCCGCGTGCAGGCCGGCGGCGGACCTCGGCATCGACGACATCGTGCAGAAGGGGTTCGCCGGCGTCCAATGCATCGAGACCGGCGGGCCCGAACCCGGGGTCGGCTGCGCCGGCCGCGGGATCATCCTGGCCATCGAGATCATGACGCGTCTCGGAATCTACCGCGCCGGCTACGATTACGTGGTCTACGACGTTTTGGGCGACGTGGTTTGCGGGGGGTTCGCGGTCCCGATCCGCGAGGGCTACGCCGACGAGGTGTATCTGGTCGTTTCGGGCGAGTTCATGTCCCTCTACGCCGCCAACAACATCACGCGGGCCATCCAACGCCATGCGCGGCGCAGTTCGACGAGGCTGGCGGGGATCATCGGCAATCTGAGAAATACGACGCGCGAGCGCGAGATCATCGAGGCGTTCGCGCGGGCGCTGGGCACGAAGGTCCTCGCCTTCATCCCGCGCGACGGCGCGGTGCAGGACGCGGAGCGCCGCGGCATGACGATCGTCGAGAAAGATCCGGCCTCCGCCTTCGGACGATGCATCCAGGAATTGGCCGCGTGCATCGAGGATAAGCCGGAGACCTGCATCCCGAGTCCGCTCGACGACGTCGCGCTCAACGAATTGATCCTGAAGGCGTCCGGATCGGAGCGATAGGTGGCCCAGGGCGGGGCGTGCTGCCAGATGCGCTACGCCTGGCAGCGTCTGGCGTGCATCGAGGGCGACTTCGCCCTCATCGTGCACGGCCCCAACGGCTGCGGATACGACTTCTCGCTTCCGGGCCGCCGGGGCGACCGATCCTCCTGCCACTGCTCGACCGACCTCGACGAAATGGACGTCGTCATGGGGGGCGAAGCCGCGCTCGCCCGGAAGATCGAAAGCGTCCACGGGAGATTCAAGCCCGAGGTCATCTTCGTCCTGGGCACCTGCGTCAGCGAGATCATCGGCGACGATTCGCGCGCCGTCTGCGCTCAAGCCGCGGAGAAGCTCGGCTGCAAGGTCGTCTTCCTGCCGACCTCCGGCTTGGCGGACATAGAAGCGTCCGACACCAGGATGGTCGTCATGGACGCCCTGATCGACTCGGTCATGACGCGGGGCCGGCGCGTCCCCCGGAGCGTCAACTTCATAAGCCAGCAATGGTCGAATTACGCGAGCGCCGAAAACGAAATCAGGAACGAGATCGCTCGCCTATGCGCGGACCTGGGCGTCAAGCTCAACGCGCTCCTCATCGGCAGTCCCGGTCTGGCGGAGATCGCGAGGGCCCCGCGCGCGGCCCTGAACGTCGTCGTGTCCGACGGAGCGTCCGAAAGCGACCGAATCGGCGTCAAGATGAAGGAGAAGTTCGGCGTTCCGTTTCTCGTGGTTCCCCGCCCCGTCGGCGTCGAGGGCACGAGCCGGATGTTCCAGCTCGTCATCGACGCGCTCGGCGGGGACGCGGAACAGACCGCGCTCGCGGCCGCGCGGAAGCGTCGCGAGGCGGCGCGGCTGGCCGCGGAGCATCCGCGCTTGAAGGGGAAGTCGGTCGCGATCGTCGTGCGGCGGCCGGACTCCTATTTCATCGGGATGTTCGTCGAATTGGGGATGGACGTCACGGCCTGCTGCCTGGAGCCTCTTTCGAAGGATGATTCTCGGGAGGTCGCCCGCGTGGGAGCTCGGTGCGAGGCGGCGTCCGCGCTGTCTACCGAGGCCTGGAGCGGGTTCGATCTGATCTACCTGGGGGACTCGAATAT
>CAIQSZ010000353.1 GCA_903874575.1 uncultured Elusimicrobia bacterium | reverse complement strand
GCTTTTTGGCCATGAGCACGACTTCCCGGCCGTCCGCGGCCTCCCCGATCACCTCGATGGATTTTTCATTGTCGAGAAGATCCTTGATGCCTTCGCGAAAGAGGGTCTGATCGTCGGCGATGAGAACCCTCACCTTCTTCTTGGACGCAACCTTGGCAGCCATAAGATTCCCCCTCGGAATCAGCCTAATCTTCGGAATTCCCGATTAAATAACGGTTATTTCACGGCTTGTCAAGAGGAGGCGGGGAGCGTGAAAAGGAAGGTGGCGCCCTTTGCGACCCCCGGGCTCTCAACCCAGATGCGGCCCTTGTGACTCAGCACGATTTCGCGGGAGATCGACAGGCCCAAACCCAGGCGCCCGCCCGAACTGCCCGCGCCCTGATAAAAACTCTCGAACAGATTGTCCTTGTCGGCGGCCGCGATGCCGTCGCCGGTGTCCTGCACGGCGAAGCGCACGCCCGCGCCGTCGCGCTCCGCGCGCACCGTGATGGCTCCCCCCTTCGGGGTGTGCCGGATCGCGTTCTCAAGGAGATTGTTGAGGACCTGAACCAGGCGTTTCTTGTCCGCGCCGACCGTCGGCAGGCCCTTGGCGACCTCGGTCTTCAAAGTCAGGCCGCGCGCGGCCGCGCGCGCCTGGGGACCGACGACCGCCTCCTCGACCATCGCGCCCGGATCGAACAGGTTCGTCTCCAGGCGGAACTTGCCCTGCTCGATGGACGCCCAATCGACCAAGTCCTCGATGAGCCGGGCGATCTGACCGATGCCGTTCGAGATGTACTGCATCCGCTTGCGCTGATCCTCGTCGGGCTTGATCGTCGCGGCCAGCATCTCGAAGCTGACCTGCAGGGTCATCAGCGAATTCGACAGGTCGTGCGAAGCCATCGACATGAACTTCGACTTCATCGACGAAAGGCGGGTGAGCTGATCGTTGACCTTCTTGAGGTCCTCGATCAGCCGCCGGTTCTCCCGCACCAGGCGCATCTTTTCGAGCGACTTGGAGATCGCGCGCTTCAGCTGATCGGGGTTCACCGGCTTCTGCAGGAAATCGTTCACCGACTCCTGGATCGCCTTCACGGCCGCGTCGAGGGAGGCGTTGCCGGTGATCATCAGGATCTGGCTGTCGGCGTTCAGCGCCCGGATCTGCTTGATCGCGTCGATGCCGGTGCCGTCGGTGAGGTTGTAGTCCATCAAGATCACGTCGAAGGTATCCTTCTTGACCTGCGCGACGGCCTCGGCGCCCGAGGCGGCCTGCGCGGTCTCGTAGCCCTCGACGTCGAGGATGTCGCCGACTCCCTCGCGGATGTTCGCGTCGTCGTCGACGATCAGGATCTTGCCTTTCATGCCGCCTCAGGCCGCCACGGGCAGGAATATCCGGAAGGTCGTGCCGACGCCCACCTGGCTCTGCACGTCCACCCTCCCCTTGTGCCGGTCGATCACTTTGCGCACGACGGCCAAGCCCAGGCCCGTGCCGCGCGCCTTCGTCGTGAAGAACGGCGCGAAGATCTTGTCGAGCACGTCCTGCGGGATACCCGCGCCCGAGTCCTCGATGTCGATCTCGACCCAGCCCGGCTCCGCGATCCGCGTGCGGACGGTGATCTTGCCGCCCTTCGGCGCGGGCATGACCTCGATGCCGTTCCCGATGAGGTTGCGCACCGCCTGCTGCATCTCCGTCAGGTCGAGCATCAGCGGCGGATCGACCGGATCGAAGCGCTTCTCGACTTGGATGTGCGACGGGAAAGGATACACGGAAAGGAGTTCTTCCAGCCAGTGGTTCAATTGGACGCGCTCCAACTGCATCTCGCGCTGGCGCGAATAGGTCAGGATCTCGTTGATGATGCCGTTGGCCTGCTGGATCTCGGACTCGATGATCTTGATGTGCTTGGCGACCTTGGGATCCGGCTCCTGGCCCGTCGACAGCTTCGTCTTGATGAAGTAGATCGAGTTGTTGATGACGGCCAGCGGGTTGCGTATCTCGTGACCGACGACGGAGGCCATCTGGCCGATCGCGGCCAAACGCTCCTTCTTGATGAGCTCGTCCTGCGCGGCCTTGAGCTCGCGCGTGCGGGCGTCGACGCGCTTCTCCAGGAACTTGGTGAATTTCTCCAGCTCCTGCTTGGCGTGGATCAGCTCGCCGGTCTTTTCCTTGAGGGATTCGCTCATCCCCAGGAAGGTCTGCGCCAGATCGCCGATCTCGTCGTTCGTGGCGACCACCTCGGGCAGATCCTCGAACTGGCCCTTGCCGAGGCGGTCGGCGGCCTCCTTCAGGATGCGGATCGGCTGGGTGATGTGGCCGGCGACGGCCAGAGAGAGCAGGACCGTGGCCAGCACGACCCACACGAGGACCTTGAAGATCTGGGACTTCATCTCCTCCGACGACTGATAAGCGACTTCCACGGGCTGCTGGACGTAGACGATCCAGCCCAGGTCGTGAGTCTCCGCGAACGCGGCCAGCAGCTTGCGGCCGTCGGGCAGCGGGAGCTCGCCCCCGCCGCGCTCGTTCGACTGGGTGGTGACGACCTTGAGGACTTCATCGGGTATGCGCGCGTCGGGGCGGTAGATCTCCTTCGGATCGGAATGCGCGATCAGAAATCCGTCGGGCGCGACGACCGCGGATTGGCTCTTGCCCGTCGAGGGGAACTCCATGGCCAGCATCGTCGAGAGCGGATTGAGGCTGATGCGGGCCATCAGCACGCCGACCGAGCGGGCGGGCGGGACGCGGGAGTCCAGGATGGGAACCGAGACCGTGACCGTCGGATAGAGACCCTGGAAGCGCTCCAGACGGCCGATATACTGCCCCTTCGGGCCCACCGCCGTCTGGAAGAGATCTTCCCGCGAGAAATCGCGCATCTCGGGATTGCGTCCCAGGAAGCGGCCCACGCGCAGGACCTCGACGCCCTTGGCGTTGAGGACGGAAAGCTCCAGCACCGCCAGATGAATCTGCAGGATGCGGTTGAGCGCCTGCTGCTGCTTGATCGGATTCATCGAGACGAAGTCCTCGAGATTGGAGGTCTCCGTCAGGACGTTGCGGAAAGTCGTGACGTACTTTTGCGTCGTGTCGGCAAAGCCGACCGCCAGCGATTCCTGCATGGCCAGCATCTCCTTGCGCAGGGACTGCTGGGAGATGCCCACCAGGTGCCAGCCGACGAAACCCATCGGCACCAGCGAAATGAGCAGGAACCAGAAGAGGATCTTATAAGCGAGCTTTCCGCGTCTCTTCGTGGCCCTGGCCTATGG
>CAIQSZ010000352.1 GCA_903874575.1 uncultured Elusimicrobia bacterium | reverse complement strand
GGCTCGGAGAAGATCCGATCTGGCTGGGCGCGGCGGCGGGTTGCGCGGGCGTGCTGGTCGACAACATGCTGAACGTGTCGCTTCATATCGCGGTGCCGGCGTTCCTCTTCTGGTGGCTGGCCGGTTCGACCTTGGGTCGGGGCGCTCGCGACGAAGCCGGCCGCTTCGAATGGCGCGCCGCGCCGAGGATTCGCCGCGCGGCCGCGTGCGTCCTCGTCTGCTTCGCCGCGTTCGTCGCATGGACGCAGGTCCGCTTCTGGGAGCGGGAAGCTTGGTACTTCGCCGGCTTCAAGCTGGCGCGCATGGGAAGCATCCCGGCGTCGGCCAAGGCTTTGGAGCGCTCCCGTTCGTGGGGGCCGCGGGAGGTCAACGCCCTCTATGAGTTGGGGAACTCCTACGCGCGCGCCGGCCGCGCCGCCGACGCGGCGCAGGCCTACCGCGCGGCGCTGGATGCGAACGCGGGCTACGACGAGATATACTTCAACCTGGCGACGGTGTACAACACCACGCTCGGAAAGCCGGATACGGCGCTGAAATTTTATCAGACCGCGTGGGCCATCAACCCGTTGACCAACGACCTCGCCAATGTCTTGAGTTCTTTCTACCTGAGGGCTCCCGCGCCTCAAGTCGAGGAGGCTTTGGCCGTCCTGAGGGAAGCCGTGCGCAATTTTCCGGATAATCCCAGCCATTGGAATAACCTCGGCTATGCGCTCTCGCTGCGGAGGGACTGGCCGCAGGCGGAACTCGCCTACGTACGCGCCCTCTCGATCTCGCCTGACCTGGCGCTGGCGGAGCGCAATCTCGCGGGACTGGCCGTCCAGTCCGGCCGTCCGCGCGCGGCGATCCTCGGCGTTCTCGGGGACCTGCGCGCGGTGGACGCCGCGATTTCAAGGAACGACTTCTCGGACCGAACCCTGGCGTTGTCGGCTTCGGCGGCCAGACGGGCGCCGGACCTGCCGAAAGCGCGGTTCGTCAACGGGAGCATCCTGCTCACGCGCGGCATGGTTTCCGAGGCTATCCCCGAACTGGAGGCGGCGGCGGCCGAGGATCCAAGCCGGGTTCCGTCTCAGTTGAACCTGGGCGTCGCCTATCAGGCCGTGGGACGAGTTTCGGAGGCCGTCTCGCGCTACAGGACGGCGCTGACCCTCGATCCGGGAAATCAGGCGGCGCTCGGCCGTTTGAAGGCGCTCGGCCTCGCTCCTTGAAATTCCCAGAGGACACCGTAATAAATCAGAAATCGGCTTCCTTTATGCTCGTATTCGCGCGGCCCCTCATGCGGGTCGCCAAAGTATGCCCTTATTGAAGACCCTCGTCATCGCCGCCGCTCTCGCGTCTCTTCTTCCTCTTGCGCGCGCGCAAGACGCGGACGATACGCAGACGGGACTCAGCCGCCCCATGAAGACGGCGATTCATTTCTTCGAACAAGGCGACGACGTCCAGGCGATGGACCGTTTCATGGAAATCCTGACGAAAGGAGATCCGTCGGAACGTTCGATGGCCAATGAGTACATCAACCTGATCACTCATCGGATGAACAGCGGCGGCGGATACGGCGGGAGTCCCGCCCCGAAGGCGCCCGCGAACGCGCCCGGAGCCAGCGGGGGAGACGTCGTCGCCGAAGGCGTCGCCGCCCCCAACCCCCGGCCCTCTCACGGCGATGAGTTGGACGAGTCAGAGAGCGACGGGCGCAAGGCGCGCAGGCCCGTCGCGCGCGCGACCCGCAGCGACGAGATGTCCGCGTCGAACAAGGCTCTGATGCGCAAGGAGATCCGGGCGCGCCTGCATGCCGCTCAGGAACGAAGCCTCGTCGATCTCAAGGCCGTGGAGGGCGTGCGCGTGGTCATGCGCGAGAACGGGGATCCCGCGGCGCTAGGCATTCCGTCGCCGTTGCTCTTTCAGTCGGGCATTTCGTTTCTGCGCGACGCTTCGAAGATCCTGGATCCCTTGACCAAGCTGGTCTTCGCCCTGGGAAGCACTCAGGTTCTGATCCTTCCTGAAGGCACGGCGATGGGCGACGCAAAAGTCCTCGACATGCGCCGCACCATGGGCGTGTCCGCGGCCCTTTATCAAGCCGGGGTGGCGCCACCTCGGGTCCGAGTCAATCTGCTCAACACCCAAGTCGACATTCCCAAGTCTTTGCTCGACTTCAAGGGCGTCGTCATCGTCTTTCTCTACGACCAGCCCATGATTCTATCCGTCGAGAGCGCGATCGGCGACGAACAAGGTCCGCCGATCTCTCTCGGCGTTTTCCCTCAGCAGATTCGTCCTTCGCGCAATCAGGGCGCGATCATCGAATTTTCCGTGTCGGATCCTCCCGCGGGCCTGGTCTCTTGGAAGTTCCAACTTCTGCAGCCCGCCAGGGACGGTTCCGAACTCGCGCCTCTCCAGGAGGTCGTCGGGGGAGGGCCCGTCTTCCATCAGATATTCTGGAACGGACGGCAGAACTATTTCAGTTCGCCGCTCCCGACGGGGCGCTATGAATGCATCCTGTCGGCGCTTGACGCCAAGAACCGCCAGCGCACGTTGCACCGATGGATACGTCTTCTCGGCGATGAAGGCGATTCGGAGAAGATGCTGGCCACCGGTCCCGGGACCGTCAAGAGTTCCTCGACCATGGTCGCGCCCCCCGATTCCGCGAAGACCGCCGCCGGAGCGCCCGCCGCGCCGAGCGAGGATCTTCCCGGCGGCGATGCGAAGCCCCTCGTCAAAGGCCTGAAGCCCGCGGCCAAGACTGCCGCCTTCGAGGTGAGTCCGCGCCGCGGCTCTTCGTCCAAGCGAACGGTCGTCAGGCGCGGGGTTCGGGCGAAGAAAGCCTCGAAAGACGACAAGGGAAAATCAGCTAAAGCGACCCAGCCTAAAGCCGCGTCGGCCAAGGACGCCGACGGCGCGTCGGCGTCCGCGCCCTCGCCGGCCGAAAAGCCGGGGCGTTACGTTCTCGCGTTTGCGCGCAATACCCACCAACTGACGCCGGCGTCCGAGAAGACGCTGGCGAAGGCGGCGACCGACATCTCGGTTTATCCGCTCGAGACGCTCCAGGTCATCGGTCATGCGGCGCCCGACGAGCAGGATGCCGACAAATTGTCCGACAATAGGGCGCGGATGATCGTCGGCCTGATGATCAACCGCTATCAGATCCCGCCCGCGAAGATTACCATGACCGCTTCCGCTTCCGCGGGGGAGGGGGCGACCGTCGAACTGGTCCTCGCCCGCAGCGACCGATGAGACAATTCGACGATTTCATCGATCAGATCGCGTTCGGCCGCAAGGTGCCCAAGGCCTCGTCCAGCCTCGGATTGTATCTGAGTCCCGACGTCGTCTACATGGCGGAAACTCATCTCAAGAGCGGGAAGATCGTGGTGGACAACCTCGTCCGCATACCGATCCCGACCGACCCGAAGAAGCCCGGCGCCACGGCGACGATGAACACTGATTTCCTATCCGATCCGGCGAAAGTCGCGGGGCCCCTCCGGCAGTCGATGTCGCAGTTGCGCTGGAACTCGAAGAACGTCCGCGTGACGCTCTCGCATCATTTGGGCCTCCTGCGGTATTTCCCGATGCCCGCCGTGGGGCAGAGGTTTTTGCGCAGCGCGGTGCCTCTGGAGGCGAAGAAGTACATTCCGATCCCCTTCGACGTCCTCGCCTATGATTTTACCGCGGTTCCGTTGCCGTTGGACGCGACCGGCAAGAACCGCCTGGGCGTCCTCATGGCGGTCACGCAGAAAAAGAATCTCGCCAACGTCCAGGGCCTGGTCAACGCGCTGGGATTGAACTTGGTGGGGCTGGAGGTCGCGCCCATATCGGTGCTTCGTTTGTGGCAGTCCGCCGACCCGCAGAAATCGCCCGCGCCGTTCGTGCAGGTGCACATCGACGGAGGCAACGTCCGCGTCCTGGTCGTCGACCGCGGAGAGCCGGTCTTCTTCCGCGAGGTATTCCTTCCCGCGAACGCGACGTCGGCGGACCTGCGGAAGATCGACCTGACCGGCTGTATGTCGTTCGTGCAGAAACAACTGGGTCTGGCGGGACTTTCCCAAATCCGCGTCAGCGGCAATCTGGCCGACCTCGACAAGTTGCGCGAGGTCTTCGCGCAGGAGTTGCAGCTTCCCGCCGTGTTGCAGGATACGCCCAAGTTGCTGGCGATCAAGAGCGGCGATTGGGGAGGCTATGCGGCGCTCGGGGCCTCGGCGTGTTCCTTGACGTCGGGCGACTCAATCAACCTCGCCGAGATCAACCGGATCGCGCCGGAGGAGCGCAGCGTCGCGCGCGACGTCATGATCGCCGGCGCCGTGTTGGCCGCCTTCCTGGCCGTCTTGGGTCTTTTTAAGACGGCGACCTACGCCTATCGCGCCCAGGACCTTCACCGGTACCAGTCGAAGATCGATCCCGACGTCAATGCCGCCATCGGCGCGCTGGACCCGGCGGCGATCGACAAGATGCTGAGCGAGATGCAGAGCCAGCTCGAGCAGATTCGCACGGCAACCATCATGGTTCGCCCTAAGGTGTCGGCTCTGCTCAAGGAAATTATCGACTCGATGCCCGAACGCGTCTGGCTGGATAAAATCAATGTTTCCAACCCATTGGCCAGCGCGGGAAAGTCGCCGCAGACGGTGGAATTGAATGGCCATGTGCAAGACAAGACCGTGGCCGACGAACAGTCGCAAGTTTTCCAGTTCAAGGAAAATATTCTTAAGAACGCCGTGCTCGGCAAGGATTTCGAGATCACTCTTTCCGTCCAGAAAAAGTCGGATGCCTCGGACGACGCGTACCCCGCGACCGGCGGGCTCGATCCCAAGTCTCTCGCCGTGAAATTGGAAGGAAGAACGGAATTCACCTTGAACTTGTCGTCAAAACGCTGATGGCGATGAAATCGGATCCGTCGTACCTGATTGAGTTGATCGGCGGCGAGGTCAATCTTGTCCTCGGCACCTTGCGCGACAGGGGGGGCAAGCGCTTCGGCCGGGCCTTCGGCATCGCCGGTTTTCTCGTCTTTGCCGCGTATGTCGGCGTCTACGTCCCGCCGCAGCAAAAGAGTTCCCGTTTACAGGCCCAAATCGATAAAGCGAAAGCGCTGAGCGATTACGGCGAGAAGTATAAAGCTATCCGCGACCTGCTCAACAGCGCCTATAGCGGCCTGCCCGTGGTCGACGACCGCGAGCAATGGCTTTCGAATTCGTTGCGCGACTCGCTGTCCGCAAGCGGGATCAACGTGGAGGAATTCAAACCGATACGCGAGCAGGAATCGAATGGGCTCATCGCCCAAACTTCGGAAGTATCCCTGGCTTTGACCTTCACGGAGCTTTTCGATTGGATACTTCGCGTCGAAAGCGCCAAACCCATGCTGCACGTCCAACTCATCGAAGTCGTCAAGAAGAAAGAGAAGCCGGGGATGGTCGAGGTTCGGGCGGAGATTTCGACTTTGATCCCGAATAAGAGGTTCCGCTGATGGCGGCGCGAACCCCCGTGCGGGGAGGCGTCGGTTGGGCGATTCTCACGGTCGCCCTGGCGGTTCCCGGCTTTCTTTTTTACAACTGGTGGTCTCATTTGAAGTCCGAGCGCGACCGCGGCGTCGCCTCGAAGTCCCATGCGCGTCCTCAAGGCACGGTTTTCCAGACCCCGCCCACGAATCGACTGGTCAACCCCATCGCCGTTGCGGCGGCGAGCAACGTCTCGTCCACAGCGGCTGCCGTCTCTTCGAACGCGGAGGCTCCGGCGGCCGCCCATGTTCCGTCGGTCACACCGACCGCGAGCTCTCCCGCCGCGCCCGGAGCGTCGGCCGCCGTGGTCGCGGCCACGGTCACGATCTCCCTAGCGCGCGACCCCATGATGTCTCCCATGGACTTGGTCCGCATCCGCGAAGAACAGGCCCGCCGTGCCGAGCTAGCCGAGCGCATCCGGCTGGAGGCCGAGCGCGGGAATCATCGGGGAAAAATCCGCGGGGCGGCTCGGGAAAAACCCATTGAGAAGCTCATCGAACTGCAGGGTATCGTGGCC
>CAIQSZ010000351.1 GCA_903874575.1 uncultured Elusimicrobia bacterium | reverse complement strand
GAAGGCTCGGGGCGGATCTGATGCAATTTCACGCCGCACTCGCCTTTTTTAATTTTTTCCATCGAATCAATGAGCCACTCCATATGATCTATGCCGGAGACCGAGACTTCTTCCCAACCAGGCTGGTAAGGATGATGCTTCCTGTCGCCGAGGCTCAAATTCTTTTCGCCTAGAGATGCTCCGCACTTGTCCGCCTCAGCCTGGGTTATGGTTATGGTTTGTTCCGTAATAGGCAACAATAGCCCTAACTTCTTATGGAACACCGTCAAACTAAAGACGTCGTTTCCTTCAAAGCAGACGGTGGTTTTAAACCAATGATGATCTAAGTTAGTCGAAATGCGATCCGAGGAGTTTTCAACACATTTCCTATCTGATCCGTCCTCCGCTAGGGCTAAAGGGCCGGCCCAGAGCACTGCAATAGCCGCCGCGCTGAAAAATTTATTTTTTGATTTCATTTTTCATTCTCCAGGGAGCCTGGGCCGCGTCGACGTCCCCTCAGTCAGGGAACGTCTCGTCGCCGGTCGGTTCCGAGCGCGGCGCGCCGTTCAAGTCGTGGCGAAGCTTCGAGACGGCCGCGTAAACGATCCTTCTCACGCGATTGATCCCGCCGAGGGGGCGGTGCTCCGGAGCCGCGTGCCACGGGCTCATGGAGAGGTTCTCGCAGAACTTCTCCTGCTCCGGGGTTTCGAAGCGCTGCGCCGGGATATCAATCGTCGCGACCCGGCGGAAAGGAGACGTCTTTTCGCTCCACCCGACGGTCGGGTCCTCGACAGGCTGGCGGGACGGGTCCGTCCGCAGTTGGACGAGGAATTCGAAGCACGCCCCCGCGTTCTTCAGCCGGGCGGACATGGCGTCGCGCAGAAAGTTCGGATTTTTTCCGTCCGGCTTTCCGGCGGGAGCGGCCGCGCAAGGACGCGCGGAATATTTCACGGGGCCGGCGTCCCCCAGCAAATAGGGCGTCGCCGACCAGTACCGGAGGTCGAGCGGGTCGGCCGGCTTCTTGCGAAGGATGGCGAGCGCGGCCCTCAGCTCGTGAAACCGCCAGCGGAAGGGATTGAAGCCGCGCATGAAAAAGGAAGCCGGTTTCTTCGCCGCGACGGCTTCGGAGAATTCCACATAGTCGGCCGCGTTTCGCACGAAGAAAACGGGTGAGTCGATTAAAAGAAAATCCTGGGCGGCTTTCTCGTCGTCGGCCAGCTTGGGTCCGGGCGCCCCGAGGAGCTTGATCGCCATCCCGCGGGCGTCGCCCTCGGAGTCCTTCGCCGCGCGCCCCGCGCCGTTGGAATAGCGGATCCAACTCCGGTAAACGCGGCCTTCCTGGAAAACGCCCTGCCGCAGTTCCGCGGGCAGCGTCTCGTTCACGCGGAACCGCGCCCGCACGCAGCCGTGGGCTTTGGCGTGAGCGTCGCGGCGCGCGCTGCCCGTCTCTTGGCGGTCCGCGCCGACCGCGCCTTCGATCAGCGAGACGATTCGGGCGGACGCCTGCGCCTCGCCCGACGGGACGGCCTCATACGAGTCGGCGCCGAAGACGCGCGGCGGCAAGAACAGCGCGGCCGTCAGGAAAAGCCGCGTCTTCGCAGTTTTACGGGTAGCGCCATCCGTACATCTTGCGCTTTTTTTCCTGTTCCTCATCGAACTCTTTTTTCTCCTTCGCCTGCTTGGCCGCGAATTCATTCCTCATCCTTCTTTTATCCCAAAAACTCTTCTCCTTGACGGTCAGCTCGAAGTCCTTGCTCTGCGCCGCCTGCCGCAGCTCGAAAGCGCGCCGCGCCTCGACGGTTTGGGCCAGGTAATGCTGCTCGTCCACTTTGATCTCGGCTCGGAGCGCGGCGCCGGGAATGCGCGCGCCGGGTGCGGGCGCGGGCGCGGGAGCCGGCGACGTAAGCACGATCGGCGTCGTCTGGCCGGATGCGGGGACCGTGGCTTGCGGCTGTACGATGGTCCGCGCCGGCACGAACGGCGCCACGGGCTGAGCGACCCCGCCGGTCTGCCCGGGGAGCGTGATCACTTGCGTCGAGGGAGCCGTCGTCTGCGCCGCGGCGGCGGTCGTCTGCGCCGCAGGCGTCGTTTCAGCCGCGCCGGCATCCGCCGCCAAGAGCATCAACCCTACCGGAATCCACCAGCCATTTCTGAGCATAATCTTTTCCCCCCAAAACGCCTTATTGCCCCGGCGCCCCGCTCGGCGGCGCAGGAGCGGTCGCCGCGGGCGGCGCGGCGGCCTCGGCTTCGTCTTTTTTGACGGCCGCGCTTTGCGAGTTGCCGTCGGCGTCGAACAACGCATACGTGTTGTCCTTGTATTCGACGAGAACCTGCAGCGGCGCGCCGCCGGCGCCCCCGGAGAAGCGGACCTTGGACACGTTCTGGCCCAGGTAATTCACGAACTTAGGCGGGTCTGCGGCCTTATCGTACAAGAACGCCTGCGCCTCGGTCCCGGAGACCTGAACCATGCGCAGACCGTCGGGGCTGCTGGTCGAGGTTCCGGCGCTTCCGGCGGCCGGAACGGCGGCCGGCGGCGTCAACGCCTCCTCATGTTCGACCGTCACGCCCGAATCCTGATACGGATAGTAGGCGTTGTCGATGTAGACGTAAGGAGCGCCGCCGGGACCCGTCCACCACCAAAAGCCGTTCGCGTAGAAAACCCAGCGGTTTCGGACGTGATCCGACCACCACCATCGGTTTCCGTAATAGCGCGTCCAATAGAACGTCGGCCCGTGGTAAAAGCCGTACCAATGATTGCGCCCGTCGTAGTAATGGCTGTAGTTCATCCCGTTATCGTTGTGCCAGTAATGGCGGTTAGGAATCCTCTCGGAACGTTCCAGCCCTGCCCGGCCCCGCGCGAAACCCGCGTTGCCCACGACGGCCGCGTGATGAGCGGGCGGCGCCGCGGCGGCGGGCTTAAAAATACGGGCCCCGGCCGCGTCGTTGCGCGGATAGTCGGGACGACTTTGGCCTTGGACCGCGCGCCGAGGCGGCGCCGCGCGCGGCACGGAGACCCGGTTTTTACGGAAAATCGAGTGACCGCCGCTGCCGCGCAACGCACCGCCACCGCGCGACGAGCCGTCTCCCCTTGAGACGCCGCCGCCCCGGTCCGGTCCGGCGCCGATCAGAAGGAGCGCCGCGCTAAAAACGGCGAACGACGAAGAAAGAATTATTTTCATGATTTTTCCCCGTTAGAAGCCGAAGGCTCCGACGGCAGGAGATTGGCCGAATCGGCGTCGTTTCGGTTGAAATAATCGAACTCGACTCCCCAGCCGAGGCGCGACGAGGCGTAGTAAAGATATTGGAGCCCGAACGCGGGGCCGGTGGCGCCGTCGTTGACGGAAGCACCGCCCGCCGTACCCGACAACCGGACGTCGTTCAAAGGCGCGGCCAAGCCGAAGTCCAGCGACAGCATCTGGCTGCCGGCCGGCAGAGCCTGCGGCGCGGGCAGATCCGACGGCGCCGGGACGGGAGCGCGGCCGTAATCGACGTTCTTGACGCGGCTCAGGTCCACGCTCACGCGCCCTTGCGCCGTCTCGATCACGAGCGCGCCGCCCGTGGAGCTGAGCAGCGTGCCCTCCAGGTGACCGCCCTGCTTAAGGTAGACCACGGCCGCCTGCGCCGCGCCCGAAGCCGACAAGACCGCGCAAACGCAGAAAATCTTCTCCAGGCTCATACGATATTCAGCCGCGGCTCCTGCGGCTGAGCGGCGCGGCGTCCCGGAGAGCGCCCACTTGAGGCAGACCGCAGTGCGCCGCTCCCAAAACCAACAAGATCGCGCAGACGCAGAAAATTTTCTCCATGTTCATACGATACTCAGGCGCACCGGCGGCCACAATGCGGACCTCTACGCACGGGCATCCGTATGACTTCGCATATCTCTTGAGCGCGGCCGCGCGTATACTCAAGCGGGCCTCGGCGCGCCATGGAAATACCCGCGACTTCCATTCATCCGGCAGGGACGTCTTCGAACCCGTCATCGGGGCTTTCCAGCGACGACGCCCATGGCCGTCTGATCGAATCCGGGCCGAATTCCATGCCCGACGTTGCGGCGCATTCCCTCCGCGGCGCTTTGGGCAAATTCTGGGCGCCCGTGCCGTGGATGCTGGAAGCCGTCGTCTTGATCGAACTCGTCCTTCACGACTACATGGAGGCGTCGGTCATCTCGGTCCTGCTGATCTTCAACGCGACTCTGAGCTATTTGCAGGAGAGCCGCGCTCAAGCCACGCTGACCGCCCTCAAGTCACGGCTGGCGCTCACCGCGGCGGTCCGCCGAGACGGCGCCTGGAAAACCCTTCCTTCGGCCGATCTCGTCGCCGGGGATATCGTGAAGCTGTCCTTAGGGAAAGTCGTCGCCGCCGACGTGCGCCTGCTCGAAGGGTCGGTCCTGCTCGACCAGTCCATGCTCACCGGAGAATCCGCGCCCATCGAAGCGGGGCCGGACTTCAAGGCCTACGCGGGCGCGTTGGTGCGGCGAGGCGAGGCGACGGCCGAAGTGACCGCCACGGGAACACGCACGAAGTTCGGACGCAGCGCCGAGCTGATCCGCGCGGCCCACGTCGTCAGCACCCAGCAAAAGGTCGTATTCCGAATCGTGCGCAACCTCGCCCTGTTCAACAGCGCCGTCATCGCGTCGCTGGCGGCCTATGCCTGCGCTCATGCGATGCCGCTTCGGGAGACGCTGCCCTTGATCCTCACGGCCGTCCTTACGTCCATACCGGTCGCGCTTCCGGCGACGTTCACTTTGGCGGCGGCCGTCGGCGCGAAGAATTTGGCGAAGCGGGGCGTGCTGCCGACTCGTCTTTCCGCCGTGGACGAGGCGGCGACGATGGACGTTTTATGCGCCGACAAGACGGGCACCTTGACGCGGAACGAACTGACGGTGACCGTCGTACGGGCCGCCGACGGCTTCGATGAAGCCCATGTTCTCGGCCTTGCGGCCCTGGCGAGCTCGGACGGCGGGCAGGATCCGGTCGACATGGCCGTCCGCGCCGCCGCGGCGGGCAAGAGCGCCACGGGCCTTCCGACGCTGACTCGTTTCCTCCCATTCGACCCGGCGACCAAAATGTCCGAGGCGGCGGCCGCGGGCGCCGACGGCGCCGTCCTGCGAATCGTCAAAGGCGCCTTCAGCGTCGTCGCGGATCTTGCCCGGCCCGCGGCCAACGATCCGGCCGTCGCCTTCGAACTTGAAGGTCGAGGCTTCAGAGTTCTCGCGGTCGCGGTCGGCCCCGCGGAAGCGATGCGTCCGGCGGGCTTCATCGCGCTGAGCGATCCTCCCCGGGTCGACTCCAAGGAGCTGATCGCGCAACTGCGCGCGCTCGGCGTACGCACCGTCATGGTCACGGGCGACGCGCCGGCCACCGCCGCCAGCGTCGCCCGCGCCGTGGGCCTGGATGGAGCGGTTTGCCCCTCCAAGACGCTTCCCACCTCCTTAGATCCCGAGAGCTTCGGGGTCTTTGCGGGCGTTCTTCCGGAGGACAAATACCGCCTGGTCCAAGCTTTCCAGAAAAGCGGCCACACGGTGGGGATGTGCGGCGACGGGGCCAACGACGCGCCCGCGCTGCGCCAGGCGCAAATGGGCATAGCGGTCTCGACGGCGACGGACGTCGCGAAGGCCGCCGCCGGAATCGTGCTCACCGAAGCGGGCCTGAGCGGCATCGTCGCTTCGGTGAACGAAGGCCGGGCCATCTTCCAGCGCATCCTGACCTACATTCTGAGGTCCGTGACTCATAAATTCGTAGGAGCTCTATTTTTGCTGGCCGGTCTGTTTCTCACCGGACATGCTGTCCTCACGCCCTCGCTGATGGTCATCGGCATGATCACCGGCGACTTCCTGGCCATGCTCTCCGCCTCGGACAACGTGCGCGTGTCGCCGACGCCCAACGTCTGGCGAGTGGGAGGCATAACGGCGGCGGGAGGCGTTCTCGGCTTCTGCACTTTTCTCTTTTGCACGGGAGTCCTGGCGCTAGGGAAATACCGCCTAGGCCTGGGCATCGAGGCCCTGAGGACGCTCTCCCTCGTGACGCTGATCTACAGCGGTCAGGCGATCCTGTACGTCGTGCGCGAGCGCCGGCGCCTCTGGAGCTCGCGTCCGAGTCCGTGGCTCGTCGCCGCGTCGCTCGCCGATTTGCTCATCATCGGGACGCTGTCCACGCGCGGAATCCTGATGACGCGCCTGCCGGTCTCCGTGGTCCTTGCCGTTCTGGCCGCGGCGGCGGCCTTCGGCCTGCTGCTTGATCAAGTGAAGGTCCCCGTATTCCGGCGCTTGCAAATCGTTTAGACGGGAAAGCGGCCGGCGCCGAAGTCGCCCGCCCCGACGACGGGCTTCAGCCGCGGTCCATCGCCGCGTCGTATTCGCCGCGGCGCGCCGCGCGATTGCAGCGCGCGCGGTGAAGCAGCGCCTGTTGCGCGGCCGGGACGTTGGCCCTGGCGCCGCCCCAGATTTTCAAAGCCGGCGTCTGGAGCGCCCGGGCGAACGAAAACGTGAGCGGCCAAGGCAGGCGCGAGCGCGAGCGCGCGTTCAACGCGTTCAAACGCGCCGAGGCCAGCTCTCCGGATTGACCGCCCGATAAGAAGGCGATGCCCGCGACGGCGGCGGGAACGACGCGCCGCAGGCACGCCGCCGTGGCGTCCGCCGCCTCGTCCGGCGTGGGCTGCCGAGGACACGCCAGCCCGGGCAGCACCATATTGGTCTTCAGTATCAGGCCTTCAAGAGCCACTCCCTGGATGCGGAACTGATCGAACACCGTCCAAAGGATATCTTCGGTCGCCGCGCCGCAGAGATCCAGCGCGTGGTCTCCGTCCATGAGCAGTTCCGGCTCCACGACGGGAACCAAGCCGGCCTCTTGGCAGAGCGCGGCGTAACGCGCCAGCGCCTGCGCGTTGGCCTCCATGCAGCCGCGACTGGGCCGGCCCGCGCCCAAGGCGAGCACCGCGCGCCATTTGGCGAAGCGGGCGCCCTGCCGATGATATTGCGCCAGACGTTCGCCGAGGCCGTCCAAACCCTCGGTGATCCGCTCTCCGGGGTGGCCGGCCATGCTCTTGGCGCCGACGTCCACCTTGATGCCGACGACGATTCCTTCCGCGGCGAGCACGTCGGTGAAGAGCACGCCGTCTTGCGTCCGCTGACGAATGGTCTCATCGTACAGGATCGCGCCGCTGATGTATTTTCCCAAGCCGGGGGCGGTCACGAGCAGTTCGCTATAAGCCCGACGCGACTCCTGGGTTTGGGCGATCATCGCTTCGGCGAAGCGCTTGTTGCAGGTGGGATTGCTTTCGTCCATCGCGAGCAGGCCCCTGTCGTCGGACACCAGCGTCCGGGCGACGTCGATCAGCGCTTGCGCATTCATGCCTTAACCCCGCAGTTCCTTGCGGAACGCCTGCAATTCCCGCCGTCGCTTCGGAGTCGACTTCGGATAATTCATTTTCAGCCCTTTGAGCGCCTCGATGACGATTCGAGACACGATCAGCCGGGCGTTCTTCTTGTCGTCGGCGGGGACGATATACCACGGCGCGTGACGGGTGCTCGTCTCCCGCAGGCAGGCCTCGAACGCCTTCGTATAGCTCTTCCAGTGTTTTCGCTCGTGGATATCGGCGGGGCTGAATTTCCAATTCTTGTCCGGCGCGTCGATTCGGGCGAGAAAACGCCTGCGCTGCTCCGCCTTGGATAAGTGCAGAAAAAACTTGAGGATGCGGGTGCCGTTGAGGTGCAGATGCTCTTCCAGTTCGACGATCGAATGATAGCGTTCCGCCCAGACGGTCTCTTCGTCGACGAATTCGTTGACGAGATGCTGCCGGAGGAGGAGTTCGGGGTGAACCCGCACGACGAGCACTTCCTCGTAATACGAGCGATTGAATATGCCGATGCGGCCGCGCTCGGGAAGCCGGCGCGTGGTGCGCCAGAGAAAGTCGTGCTCCAGCTCTTCGTCCGTGGGCTGTTTAAAGCTGAAAACCTCGCAGCCCTCGGGATTGACGCCCGACATCACGTGCCGGATCGCGCCGTCCTTGCCGGCGGCGTCGATCCCTTGGAAAATGAGGAGCAGCGCATAACGGTCGGACGCGAAGTGGAGGCATTGGAGATCGCTCAACTCGGAGACGTGCTTCTTGAGGAGCTTGCGGTACTGCTTCCTCGAGTCGTAGAAAGGCGCGACGTCCGTCGGCCACCGGCTGAGCGCGACCCTGGCCCCGGCCCGCACGCGGAATTCATTCGGCTCTATTTTCACTCACGACACGATATCACCCAAAGCGTCAAGCCGCTATGGAGGATTTGTCGTAATCAAGTTAGATTATTGCGTCAGAGCCGCGGTTAGACCCCGTGTCTTGTCACGCGGCGCTTGAATTAACTTTACGCTTTGTCCGTAACAATCGCGAGAGGTTCGCAATTATGCGGAGCGAGGCGAGGCCGAACGGGTCGCCTGGGCCGCGCCGGGGGGCAAGCCGGATAATGGGCGCCGCTCTTGCTCATTAAACGACGGCGCGTTATCTATAATCTGGTGATGAGCGGAAAAAAAGGATGGAAGCACTCGCGCCGGGCGACGGCGGCGGCAGCGTCTAATCCGAGAACGATCGGCTTGCTCGCGGCCGTGTGCCTGGCGCTTAACGGGTGCGTGATGGGATATCGCCAATATCCTAAAGAGCAATCGTCGGCGCCTTATCCCGACAAGACCTACGAGCAGATGTACTTCCGCGTCCAGGGTTCTTCGCTGTTCGGAGGGGCTGCGGCGCTGCGCAATTTCCTTCGCCTGCGCTCCCCCTTCAAGGCGGCCGAATACCGCGACGACATACCCGCGAAGGGGCTGTATATTCGAGCGAAAGTCGAAACCTTCGACCCGAGCATCGCCTCCGCCGTGTTCGGGTATATTTCTTATTCGACCCTGATGATTTCCCCGATGTGGTCCACGCGCGACGGGAATCGGGTTGTTTTCGAAATCTTCAAGGACGGGAATATCGTGAAAACATTCGAATACGAAGCGAGGCGCACGACCGTCGGGTGGCTTGGTCTGCTGCCTTTCGCCTGGGTGAATTTCATCACGGCGAGCGAAGAGGACGTATTCGAGTCGTTCGGGAAGCGGTTCTTCGTCGATGCCCGCCCGACCTTGACGCAGGCGACGGCGGGCGGCGCCCTCGCGGGCGCGCAGGAGAAACACATGCAGCCCTACCTGTACTTTCATGAAATGGACGAGGCGCTCTTCCCCGAAAGGGAGCGGGCGCCGGGCGTTTACGCCATCGAGGCCGCGCTGGTCAAGCCCGGAACGGACCCGCGCGTCCCGGCGCCGAAGGAATCGGCCGCGGCGCTGCTCGTCAGCTACAGGCTACCGGCGGCGAAGAACGCCGCGGGCGCGGCCTGGCGGCTGGAAATCGCCGGCAAGGACGCCGGCGGCAAGCCGCGCAAGACGACCTTGGCTTTGCTGGCGCCCGCGCCCGACTTCGACAACGTCGCCCGGGCCGAGCCCGCGCCGTCCGCCGCGCCGACGGCGGGCGCCGTGGACGGCGGCGTGTTTTGGGTGGACCTGGGCGCGCTCGTGCGCGACAAGACGCTGCGGCCCGGCGACGCGCTGACGCTGCGCTGCGGCGACGCGTCGGCCCGCGTCGCGCTGCCGGCCGCCGATTAGGCCTTTAGGGCACAAATTCCCAGCCCTCTGGAATATTTCCAATAGACCGTTTGGCCCTCACGCGGCGACGGAACTCAAGCCATCCTGTACGGCAGGAGATTCAGAGGCCCCACGACCCCATGAAAACCGAATTGAACGCGATCATCGCGGGACTTTGCATGCTGGCGTTGCCTGCGTTAGGTCTGGCCCAGGCTGATTCTTCGGACGAAGCGCACGCCCTCCCCCTTAATCTTGAATGGGGACCGGGCGTATCCGACCAAGGCCTGAGAAGTGAACTGAACAATATTGTAAACGTCGCTATGAATATCGTCAGGAGCTATCCTCCCGGGGATTCGGACAATCTGTTCTCCTGGAAGGGAGACCGCGCGGTCCTTGCGGACAAGACGTTCACTCTCTCCGTAACGATGTCCGACGACCCTATTTTATCGAGTTATGGCGCCCGAACGCCCGGCGGCATACTCCCTCAAACGGACGCAGTCACTAGTCTGGGAATTTATGGGAGCGGAAGCGGGGCATCGGCAAAAATCACCACTTTTCTCATCGTGGACAGGGTGTTTTATGACGAGCAAAAAGCGGAACGGATTGATTCTTTCGAGCGTTGCGTGGCGGCATTGGGGCATGGAATCTACGGCAATGTGCAGTCGTACTTGAAAATGGACATCAGACGGGCCGAACCGCCTTCCATCGAGGACCGCAATCGACAGGAAATCGCAGCGTTCCAGGCCGGCGTGGACTTTCTCGAACGGCTGACGAAATCCGATAAATTCCAGGAGTTTGGAGCCGATGTTCAATCAAAATTCGCCGACGCGCTGGCCCGCGAGCGCGCAGAACTTAAATTCAGGAGAGCTTATGTCAATTAAGTTGCTGTCATCTGCCGCCGCGCTCGTCCTCGTTCTCATCGGCGGGCCAGCGGCCCCCTGCCGATCGGCCGTCCTAAGCTAGTAGCTCGTCCAGGCCGAGCCCCTGCTGTCGGTATGGGAACAGTTCACAATAATCATGCCGAAATTCGCGCCGCCCTGTACGTCGCGGTAGGCCCAGCCGCCGGCGTCCGTGGGGCTACCGACGCCGCTTTCCAGGACGGAGGTCGACGCATCCGGATGGTAGTACGGAGTCCTGGCCGGCGGGACGGCCGACAGGTATTTTCCCCCGATGG
>CAIQSZ010000350.1 GCA_903874575.1 uncultured Elusimicrobia bacterium | reverse complement strand
CTCGTCACCCCGTTCGACTCCCGAGGCGCCCTTGACGAGGACGCCTATCGCGGCCTGATCCGCCGGCAACTGCGCGCCGGCACCCGCGGTCTGGTTCCATGCGGCTCCACCGGGGAAGCCGCCACGTTGACGCATGAAGAGTTCCGCCGCTGCATTCAAATCTGCATGGAAGAGGCTCAAGGCGACGTTCCCGTGATGGTCGGCATCGGCGCCAATGCGACTTGGAAGGCCGTCGAAAGCGCCCGCGAGGCCGAAAGCCTGGGAGCGGACGCGCTCCTCGTGGTGGCCCCTTACTACAACAAACCCACGCAGGAAGGGCTGTACCAGCATTACGCGGCCGTCGCGTGCGAGACGCGCCTGCCCTTGATGATCTACAACATACCCGGCCGTTGCGCCGTGAATATCGCGCCCGCGACCATCGCGCGCCTGGCCAAGACTTTTCCCAACATCATCGCCGTCAAGGAAGCCTCGGGAAGCTTGGACCAGGCTTCCGAGATACTGACGCTCGCCCCGAAGGGGTTCGTCGTGATGTCCGGCGACGACAGCCTGACTCTCCCGATGATGTCCGTCGGCGCGCGCGGCGCGATCTCCGTCGTCGCCAACGTCGCGCCCGCGGAGACGGCCGCCTTGGTGGCCGCGTTCTTAAAGGGAGACGCCAAGAAGGCGGCCGCCCTTCACCTGAAGCTGTTCCCGTTGGTAAAGGCGATGTTCTTGGAAACCAACCCCATCCCGGTCAAGGCCGCGCTCGGACTGATGGGCCTGTGCCGACCCATGCCGCGCCTGCCGCTGACGCCGCTGTCCGAAGAGTCTCGACCTAAGCTTAAAAAGGCGCTGAAGGACTTCGGCCTCAGCTGAACGCGGATTTTATTTCGCCGTCCCGGCAAGAGAGCGCCTGCACGTAGGCCTTCAACAGGTCTTGTTGCGCGGTCGTCATTTGGGCGTTCCCCCGAATGCAGACATAAAACGACGGTAATTCGGCGAAAAACAAGGTCCCTTTGTAGGCCGCGCGCGGCGCTAGGAACAGGGAGTGGCTCTTGCCGGCCAGCGACACGGAAACGACGTTCCCGTCGCAAGCGCTGCGGCAATCGACGGTCTGGCGGGCGAACTCGGAGTCCACGTCCGCCAACACTCGCCCGAGGGCCCGCGTGTCTACGATCGGATCGCGTTTCGGCTCTACTTTTTCCGCGAGGGGACGAGGGGACGGCTCGCCCGCCGGCTCGCCTGCAAGGGACTTCTCGGCGGCGGCCGGCTCATGTTTCGGCTTGGCGGCTTTCTCGCCGGGGCGAGCGTCCTTCTCGGACCGGCCCGGGACCACGCGCTTGCTATCGCTCATAGCACGCCAAAAATCGATTTGGAACGCTCTTTTATGCCACCAAAGAAATGCCCTTCCAGATAAAGATGCATAGGGACGTCCTCCTTTAAGAATCAGCGTCGTTTCGCCTTCAAGAACGATTTCGTCTCCCTCCACGACGGAGTCTATGTCGGGACCGGCTCCAGAAGAATAGCCGATTTGATAGCGGAATCTCTCCCCGGGAGTGGCTTCCGGCCGCAACTCCACCGAGAGATTGTCGCCGCCCCAGAACAGCAGGGTCGGATTTTTCAGGTCCGACGCCCTTGCTATAGCGCTGAATTTAGAAAACCGCTTCGCTCTCGTCAACGAGTCGGAGCAAAGCAGGGAACACGGTACGTGCCCCGCGACGCCCATGGCCAAGGGATTCAACTCCCACGGCACGCGCCCGGGGTTGGCGATCCGGTTGGAGACGTGCCTCCAAAAATGACGTTGCTGAACGGCCGGAGGCTCGGCGGCCTGAGCCCGGCAACAGCAGTCCGGATAGCCGAGAAGCCTCCCGATTCCCAAGACCGCCTTGCGCACGACGTCCTCACGGGATCCGCTTTCCTGTTGTGCGGCCAATCGGACGGCCCGACGAACGTCTCGAGGCGAACGACCGAAAAAGACCTCCCAAGAGTTCCCCCCTTCGCTCCGCGCACGGCGGAACTTCGCGTTGGGGATAAAATCAAGGTTGCGCCAAGCCTCTAGATCATCCGGATGGATCGACTCGATCTTGACCACGGGTTTGAGCGCTAAGCAAGCGGCTATCGCCTCGCGATCCGCGCCCTCCGGCCGCTCCCATTCTCGATCTTTTTTTGGGGGGTGGCGACTCATCAGCGCACGCGCCCCCGCGAGGACGTCGCTCGTCCGCGCCGGCTTCGACGACCATGCCGCCCGCTGAGCCGCCAAAACGATCAAATGCCCCGCATCGAACGGAGATAATCCGTACTTTCTTCCATCCCTGAGAAATTTTTTTACCTTTCGCGATAACGCATCCGGCGCAGCCCCATCCCTCTGGGAAAAACGCGCCAAAAGACGGCTGACCGAATTCATCTCCGACGACTCGAAACGCCGAGGGGTCCCCCGCGGAGCGGCTTGGCCTTCCCGCGAGATAAGTCCCTCCCAGGGCTCGCCCAACACGGGAGATATGTCCATCAACGCCGCTACGGCGACGTTCAAATCCACGTCCTCCGGGCGGCTCGAAGGGTTGAGTGGGATCACGCTCGATCGGCTATATCTCGTGGCCGATGGCCCGGCGCAAGGGCTTGTTGGCCGCGAAGAAAATAAGCCCTGCGCCGACGCCTAAGCCCGTCAGCATGGTAAAGAAGGCGTCCTTGCCCATCAAGTCGTAGAAGCCGCCGATGAAGCCGGACAGGTAGTTGCCGAAGAAGCTCGACAGGAACCACATTCCCATCAGCATGGAGACCATGCGGGCGGGCGCGACCTTGGTGACCAGCGACAGGCCGATCGGCGAGAGATAAAGCTCGCCCATGGTAAGCACCCAGGTGGTGGCAACCAGCCACAGCAGGCTTCCTTGCCCCTTCGCGCCGATGAATTTTGAAGCGGCGATCATAATGATAAATGCGGCGCCCAGCAGGGCGCAGCCGATGCCCATCTTGGTGACGCTGGAAGGCTCACGCCCTCGCTTGTCCTGCCAGCCCCAAAACTTGTCCATGAACGGCGCGAAAATAAAGATGAACAGAGGATTGAACGACTGGAACCAGGTCGACGGCACGTTGAAGCCGAAGAAGCTCCAGCGCGTGTTCTGGTCGGCCCAAAGCTGGAGGGTGTTGCCCTGCTGCTCGTAGACGGCCCAGAAGACGATATTGACGACCGCCAGGAACACGAGCGCCCCGATGGCCTTCCACTCCGTCGCCGTGAGCGCCTGCTCCGCCGCGGCGGAAGTCTTCCGCGCTAAACAGTCCGGCGGCAGAAGCCGCTTGCCGAAGTGGTAGATGATCAGACCGAGGACCATGCCCACGCCCGCGGCGCCGAAGCCCCAGTCCCAGCCGACCTTCTGACCGAGCGTGCCGCAGACCAACGGGGAGAAGAACGCTCCCAAGTTGATGCCCATGTAGAAGAGGGTGAACGCGGAGTCCCGACGGTGGTCGCCCTCAGGGTAGAGCAGTCCGACCTGCGTGGAAATATTGGGTTTGAAGCAGCCGTTGCCCAAGATGAGGAAAAGCAGGGCCGGGAAGAACATGCTCTTCACGGCCATCAGGAAGTGACCGACGGCCATCAGCGTGCCGCCGATGTACACGGATTTGCGCTGGCCGAATACACGATCGGCCAGAATGCCGCCGAAGAAAGGCGTGAAGTAGACGAGGCCGGTGTACAGACCGTAAATCTGGGAAGACAGCGCCTGAACCGAGAGCGCCTGGTGCATGCCGAAAAGACCCACGAACCACTGCACGAATACGCGCACATAGTCGTAGCCGAACACCGTCATGCCCTTGTCGGCCTCGATGATCAGGTACTTCGTCATGTAGAGCACGAGCAGGGCGCGCATTCCGTAGTAGGAAAAACGCTCCCACATCTCGGTGAAGAACAGGACGTAGAGCCCCTTGGGGTGGCCGAACCATTCGGCCTGGCCGGAAGGCGCGGAAGGATTTCCTGGAAGCTCTTCGTGGGCCGCCACTGCGTCGTTCGCGCTCGTCATTGATGCTCCGCCGTCGGAGAGGTTGGCGTGACCGCCTACGGGATTATACCGATTTACCGATCGGGCGGGAGAGAATCCACCGGACCGCGGACGGAAGATCGCGGCACGTTTTGTCGGGCCGGACGGCGTGCTTGCCGTCTCTTCCGGCATGGCCGGTGCGCACAAGTACGGATGCGCAGCCCGCATTTTGCGCCGTCTTCACGTCCGTGGTCGTGTCGCCGACCATGTAGGAAGCGCGCAGGTCCAGGCAGAAGCGCTTCTCAGCGGCCTTAAGCATGCCCGTGCCAGGCTTGCGCATCGGGTGGCGGCTCTCGGGATGATGCGGCGAAAAATACAGCGCGTCCCACTTGGCTCCCGCGCGCGCCAGACGCTTCTTGAGCTCGCGGTGGATGGCGGCCAGACGCGTCAGGCTGAAGTAGCCCCGGGCCACGCCGGACTGGTTGGTCACGACGACGACCTTGAACCCGGCCGCGCGCAGGGCCTTCATGGCCGCGGGCGCGCCGGGCAGGACTTCGAGCTGGGACAGCTCGCGCAAATAATCCACTTCCCTCACGATGACTCCGTCGCGGTCCAGAAACACGGCGCGACGCACGGACCTCTTCGGCCTCACGGACGAGATTCTAGCTCTTGGCGCGACCATCGAGAAGGCGCTCGACGACGCCCAGAGCGTTTCGCGCGTCCGCCGGGGCGAAAACGCCCCAGCGCAGGCGCATCCAAGCCGCGCGCGCGTCTCGCGCGAGCGCCAGAACGGCCGTCGGAATGAAGGTCGCCCGCCACAGCGCGGTCGCGCGAACGGCGGGACCCAGTTCGCGCTCCAGCAGGGCCCGAGCCTCCGCGGGCTTCAACGAACGCCACAAATAACCGGCGACCTCGCGCGCGACGCGGACGCGATGCGCGGCGGCGACCGGCGCGGGCGCGCCCGAGCTATTCAGGGCCTCCATGGACTCCAGAAAGTCTCGCTGATGGTCGCGCGTGATTTGACCCTCGTGGATGAAGCGCACGGCCAACGGTTCGCGCAGGACGCCCACTTCAAGACCGTCCGTGAACATGCGCGCGTACAGCTCGGTGTCTTCCAAGATGCGAAGGTCCTCGCGAAAGAACCCCGTCTTCTCGAACGCCGATTTGCGCACGCAGACCATGGTCGTCACGTACGGCAGCCAGCGGTCGCCGACGGCGTACCAGCCGGGAACCTTGCCTTCGGGAATCGTCCGATTCGCGTCGAACAGCGGGCCGATCAACCGGTCCCAACGGTGCACCCAGGCGTTCGTGAACCAGAAGCCGACGGACGGCCGCGTCGAGATCGCGGCGGCCAACTTGGACAGGCGTTCGGGCAGAAACAGGTCGTCGGAGTCGAGAAAGGCGATCCACTCCCCTCGGGCCTCCCGGATGGCCTGGTTGCGGCACGCGTGCTGGCCGCGATTCTTCCCGTTCCAAAAGAAGCGCAGGCGCGGATCCGCGAAACCCGACAGCGCGGCCTGAGTGCCGTCGCCGGAACCGTCGTCGACGACCAGGCACTCCCAACGCGCGTCGGCCTGCGCCAGCACCGAGCGCACGGCCGCGGCGGTCGAAGCCGCGCGACGGTAGGTCGGCATCACGACGGAGAACAAGGGGGTATTCATCGGGGTCCGTCGTCGGGCCAGCCGTCGCCGAAGCGCGCGCGGTACGCGGAAAGCGCGCGCAGGCTCGACAACACGCTCCTGCGGCTTGCATCCTTCGCCAGCGCGGCCACGGCCGCATCGACGCCGCGCGCGGCCGCGCCCGCCGTCTTTAGGTTGCCGCCGACGACCTTGACGTCTAGAACCAGACCGTCGGGCGTGCGCGTTTGACGCCACGCATAGACGCCCGGGACGTCGAACGATTCGAGGAGTTCCGCGCGCCCGGAGATCAGATAGCGGTCGACTTGGATCTGCGCGCCCTTGGGAATAAAGGGAACACGGCGCGTCGCCGACGTGCGCGCGGGCTCCGGCGAAAACGGCTGAGGCGGCGGCAGAATCGGCGCCTTCTCCGGCTTGGTCTCGGAGCGCTGCAGTTCCGCCTCGGATAGGAGCAGACTGGGCGCGATCACGGTGGCGGGCGCCCCGGCGTCTACCTCTGAATCGTCGAGGTCGTCGCCCGCCGCCAGCACGCTGCCGGCCATGACCAACGGCGTGCCGACCAGGTCGAGGTCGCGCACGCGCACCGGCGTGCCGCCGTCGGCGGGGATCAAGTCGACGCGCGCGATGAAGCGGATCGAACCTTGGGCGCCGCCGCCCTGCTGCTGGACCGAGGCGCGCAGGTTCCGAATCCACAGCCCATAGGGCTTCCCCGCCAGGCGGCACCGCTCGCGCAGACGCGCGAGCAGGCCTCCCACGGGCTGGGGATCGGCGGTCGTCAGGAAGAGAACGCCGGGGCTGCCGATCGGCATCAGGCCCAAAGGAGCGCGGCCGTGCCCGTTCGAGCGGGGAAAGTTCTTGACCGGATAGCGCGAGAGCAGGAAGCCCTTGAGTACGCCGCGCTCGACGAGGGTCGCGCGCCGCGCGGGCACGCCGTGGTCGTCGTACTCGTAGTGGCCGAACAGCGGCCGCCCCTTGAACTCAAGCCGGGTCGGGTCGTCGACGAGCGTGAGGTCGGACGCGAGCACCCGGTCGCCGACGCGGCCGCGGAAGGTCTGCGCGCCGGAAGGATTGCGCAGTTCCTCGCCCGACAGGCGCTGACCGAGGGCGAAGACCAGCGCCGCGGAGACCGACGGGTCCAGCAGAGCCGGCGCGCTGAACGGGGAGGTCGTCGCGGCGACGCGCAGCGCCCGCAGATCGGCAAGCAGTTCGCGTCCGGCACGGCGGACCTCGTCTTCCGACGGCAAGGCGTCCGGCGTGCGCGCCGACCAGCCGCGGCCGACGGTCTCGCGCAGGCCGTCGGAACTGAGCGCCGTCGCCTCGAAATCGAGCTTCACCGCGTCCGCGGCCTTGTCCACGGCCATGCCGTCGGTGTCTCTCAGGCGCACCCAAAGACGCCGCAGTCCGACGTGCGACTCGGCGTACAGCAAATCGGGGTCGAGGCGGAACGGCTCGCCCAGCGCGCCCTCGAGACGGCGCAGCCGCTCCAAATCCCACGGCGAAGCCGGCCGCGTGGAGACGCGGACCACCGCCGGCTCCGGGGAGAGGTCGTCGGTATCGTACTCCGCCTTGCCCAGAGAGACGAGACGCTCCTGCTTGCGCAGGAAGTCCGCCGTCGCGCTCTTGTAGGCGCCGTCCAGCACTCGCCACAGCGCGTGGCGCAGGGCGTACTCATCGTCGGCCATGGAGACCGGAGTCGCGAGATAGTCGTTCTTCGGGGAGACCGGATGGTTGTCCAGCGCGGCGCCGCCCACGCGCAGGTCGGGCATGACGATGCGCTGGCTGCGGCGGCTCTCGACTCGCGCGGCGCCCATCGCGCTCCAGCGGTCCCAATCGTCGAGATCCCAGACGGTCAGCGCGGCATGGTAGACGCCGGGGTAGCCTTCGGCCCTAAGCTCGCGCTTGGCGCGGCCCAGTTCGGCCCGCACCGCGCGCTCAAGAGCGTTCTCCCCGGCCGGCGAGGCCGCCGCGGCGCCCACCGACACGGCCCACGAGAAGGCCAAGAGCGCCGGGATGTTCATCGCGCGCTCCCCAAGGGCGACGGCAGGATGGGAGGCCGCGCGCGGTCTTCGGGCAGGCGCTGGAGCTCGACCTCGGACACGAGCAGGCTGGGAGCTATTTGGCTCACTGGCACCCAGCCCGACTCGGCGCCGCATTGGAAGCCGTTGGCCAATTCGGCGTCGTCGCCCGCGGCGACGATGCGGTTGAGCACGACCAGCGGCGTGCCCACCAGCTTCACGCCGCGCACGAGAGTGCTCCTTCCGTCCAGGTCCACGCGGTAGACCAGGCGAGGGCGAACCTCGAGCGTCTGAGGCGTTTCGCGGTTCGTCGGATTCTCTCCGCCGTTGGAACCGACCAGCAGGAAACCGTGGCTTCCGCCCTGCTTGCGCACCAGCTCGAGGAGGCGCCTGCGCAGCTCATCCAGCGGGACCGCGCCTTCGGCCGACACGATCAAGTTGGCCATGCGGCCGGTCGCGTGATAGCGCCAGCCCGCGCGGCCGTGTCCGTTCGACGAGGGAAAGCCCTTCACGGGCCAGCGCGACATCAAAAAGCCCTTGAGCACGCCTTGCTCGACGAGCGCCACGCGGCGCGCCGGCGCGCCCTCCGAATCGAAATCGTAGGAGCCGTGGAGCGGCGAGCCCTTGAAGGACTTCAGCGTCGGGTCGTCGAAGACGCTGAGAAATTCCGGCAGTATGCTTTTGCCCACGAGATCGCGGAAAACCTGGCTCTCGTGCGGATCGCGCTGGCGCTGGCCTTCCAGCTTGTGGCCCAGCGCCTCATGGAAGAGCACGCCCGCCATCTCGGGGTCCAAGATGGCGGGCGCCGTTTCCGCGGACTGGATGGGCGCGGCGCGCAGGGCCGTCAGATCGTCGGCCAGCGCGCGGACGCGCCGCTCCAGCTCCGGCTCGGCGGGCAGGTCGGACCAGGAGCGCAGGATCAGGTTGAAGCCGCCCTCCAAGCGCATGCCGTCGTCGGCCCGCGTGGCGGCGCCGACCCGAAGTTCGTGCGGCATCTCCTCTCCGCGGGTGAGCAGGCGGGACCCCTCGCTGTTGACGAGGAAACGGCGGGACCACCATGAG
>CAIQSZ010000349.1 GCA_903874575.1 uncultured Elusimicrobia bacterium | reverse complement strand
TGGGGCTGGCGATCTGCCGGGCCGTCGTCGAGGCGCACGGCGGCGACATCCTCGCGGAGAACCCGCCCGGCGGAGGCGCCGCGTTCCGGTTTCGCCTGCCGAGGAAGGCGGGCGCGTGACGTCCCCCCAGGCCGTGCTCGTCGTCGACGACGAGCCGTCCATCCGGCGCTTCCTGCGCCCCGCGCTGGAGGCCAACGGCTTCGCCGTGCTCGAGGCGGGCACGGGCCGGGCCGCCCTCGAGCTTGCGGCGGCGAAGAAGCCCGCCGTCGTCCTGCTGGACCTGAGCCTGCCCGACATGGACGGCCTCGAGGTCCTCAAGCGGCTGCGCGAATGGACCTGCGCCCCGGTGATCGTCGTCTCCGCGCGGGGCGAGGAGGCCGACAAGATTCAAGGGCTCGACCGCGGCGCCGACGATTACCTGATCAAGCCGTTCGGCGTCGAGGAGCTTCTCGCCCGCATCCGCGTCGCCCTGCGCCACGCGCAGCGCTCGGCGCGGGACCCGGAGCCGGTCTACGTCCACGGCGACCTCAAGATCGACCTGACCTTGAGGCGCGTCTGGCTGGCCAAAAAGGAAGTGCGTCTCTCCCCCCTTCAATACACGCTGCTCGCCGCCCTGGCGCGCCAAGCCGGACGCGTCGTCGCGCAGAAGCTCCTGATGAAGGAAATCTGGCCCGACGGCGAATGCGCGCCGGAGTCCCTGCGCATCCTGGTCCACCAAACCCGCCATCGCATCGAGCCGGAGCCCGTGCGGCCCCGCCACCTGAAGACCGAGCCCGCCGTCGGATACCGCCTCGAGCCGCCGGACGAATGAGCGATTCCGCCCTCCGCGCGAAGCGGGCGGCGGTCATTGCTCCGGCGGGGACTCCGACTCCGAAGGGGTGGCGGGTTTCCCCCGTGCGGCGGCGACGCCCGGTTCGACGTTGGCGCCGTACTGCCGGATCTGCCGCCGGTACTTCTCGGAGCGGTTGTAGGCCAGGATCGCCTGATCGTAGCTGCGCCGGGCGCCGTGCTGGTCCAAGTAGTTCCCCGTCGAAAGCACCGCATCGCCGAAGTTCCACGGGTCGCGCCGGCCGCCCCGCATGGAACGCCCATAAGCGTCCCAGCTGGACGGCAGGAACTGCGTGACGCCGATGGCTCCCATATTCGAGCCGCGAATTCCCTCGGCCCGGCGCCCGCCCAAGTCGCCGGCGGCGAGCAGGCGCGTCAGCGCGGCGAGGTCCCGACCGGCCTGCTCGCGCTGTTCCGGTTTGAAGCGTCCGCGGGCGTCGGTTCTGATCGCGAGCAAAGTGTCGCGCAGCGGGAACTTGCCCGTGTTCTCGCCGAAGGACGATTCGACGGCGGGAAAGGGAATGATCTGGCTGGGCTTGAGCCCGTACTCTCGCTCGACGCGGTCGAACGCCTTGCGGTATTTTCGATAGGCGTCGACGCCGCTCTTCGGAGGCGGGGCGTTCGGCTCCGGATCATCCATCGCCAGCCGCGCCAGCTCGTCGAGGCGCCCCGCGCTCGGAATATTCGCGGACATCTGGTAGATCGCGTCCTCCACCGCCGCCGGAGCGGGCGCGACGCGCCCCGGCTGCGCGGCCTTGGCCAGCGCCTCGTCGACGTCGACGGAGCCGGACGGAGCGCCGGCGGCGCTCAAGGCGTCGGCGGCCGCCTTCCGCCGAGCCTGGGACGGCGCGTCGGCCCCCAGGCCGACGAGCGCCTCCCGGACCGCGGCTTCGGCTCCGAGGTCGCGTGAGACTTCAGCCCGCAGGGCCGCGGCGACGGCCTCGGAGCTCAGCGGACCGGCGCCGGACGCCGAAAGGCTCTTCAGTCGGCCGCGCGCGCTCCCG
>CAIQSZ010000348.1 GCA_903874575.1 uncultured Elusimicrobia bacterium | reverse complement strand
GGGAGAGGAAGCCATCGATGCCGGCATGGAGGTTCGCACCCATCGCGGCGCCACCGCCCAACTGAAATTCGAGGACGGCTCCGTCGTCCAGATCAACAGCTACTCCATCTTCGCCGTCGACAAGACCGACGCGCGGGAGGCCAGTTTCTCGCTGAAGCTGGGCAAGATCCGCGCCGCCTTCGCGGGACTGCTCTCCAGCCGCGTCAGGATCAGGACGCCCACCGCCGTCTGCGCCGTGCGCGGCACCGTCTTCGACGTCGGCGTGGACGGCAACGACACGCAGGTCACGATGGCCGAGGGCGTCCTGGAGGTGAAGGACAACAAGGGCCGGCAGGCGGTCGTCACCTCCGAGGAAACGATCAAAATCGGCGAGAACGGGCTGGAGAAGCCGCGCTTGCTCGCGCTCAACGATCCGCGCGCCCTTCCCGCGGTCCGGCCGTACCAGGTGCGCCAGGAAACGGCGCGCGACACGACGCGCCGGATGCTCGAGGACCTGCGAAACCGGGAGCTCAAAGCCGGCGAAGCGCAGCTCGGCAAGGACGTCGTCGACGCCTTCGGCCGGCGCGTGCGCCTGGAGGAATACCTCCTGCGGCCCGATACGAAGTCATTCGAGGTCTTGTTCCTCAGCAAGCGCTCCGACCGCTTCGACTGGGGACATCTCATCGAGCAGTTCCAGGCCCCGATTCCCGACGACCTGAGCCAGATTCCGCAGATCGTCGCGTCCGCGATGTTCGCCGCCGATCGGCCGACGAACTGGCTGAAGTCCATGGAATTCTACGCGACAAACACCGTCGACTCCGAAAGGGAGCTCATCACGATGGGCGCTCCCGCCCAGATCGATTTCGCCGGCTACAACGGCGGCGCCGCCAAACTGCTCTGGTATCCGTCGTTCATCGACTTTCGGCAGACCCTCGCGGGGCCCGGCGTGCCCGGCGGCTCCCGAGACCAGTTTTTCCAGCACCAGGACTGGAACTCCGGCACGGGGCTGTTCACCTGGCGGCAGAGCGTGGTCAACAACGTGGGGGTGCTGTCGCTGCTCGACCAGTTCCAGTTGGCGCCCGGGAGCGTCTTCGACGTCAAGAACGTCACCGGACCCGGCTGCAACCTGGGCGGCGAGATCTGCTTCGACAACTCGCCCCTCGCGCTCAACGCGTTCGGCGGTCCCGGCCTGCCCATGTTCGCGGGCATGGAAGCGCCCGCGGTTGGCTATCCGAGCGGCGCGAACAAGGCCGATCTCTTTCAGCAGACGACCTACGCCGACGGAAGCACGGTCGCCGTCGAAAAGTTCCTAGTCGCCAACGACGGCAAAATCCTGGACTTCTCGAATCCGACGTCGTCGATCTTCGCGGCCGGCAACGACTACAATCTCGAGATCAACATCAAGTCGAGCCTCTTCCAAGGCCGAGACATCGACGTGATGATCGCGCCCCAGATCCTGAGCACGAAGGCCTCCTCCGTGAAGACCCCGGACCAGCCGACCTTCAACCCTTGAAGGGGACGGAGCCTCGCTTCCGTACCGGAGGTACGTAAAGATTTTCGGCGTGGAGCGGCAGATCGCGAAAGAACGTTTTCCCGCCGGACGCCAGCCTGCGTGCGCGCCTGAAAATCGCCGCCGGCGACAATCTCTTGCGCTCCCTGGAGCAGACGACAAGAATGTTCCGTTCTTCCTCCAAATTCGGCGCCTTCTTCAGGAAAATCGGGAACAGATAGATTTGCGGAAAAATCCTCTCCAATTTTCTGATGACCGACAGTGTCTTTCGACTCTTTCCCTTCAGGCGGCCGATCAGATTGAGGACGACCACGCCGTCGCGGCTCAGGCGCCGATCGACCGTCCTGTAAAATTTCATCGAAGACAACGCCGGCGGCAGCCACAGATCGTCATTTTTGCTTCTATACACGTCCATGATGACGACATCGTAGACCCGCTCGG
>CAIQSZ010000347.1 GCA_903874575.1 uncultured Elusimicrobia bacterium | reverse complement strand
GACCTGCTGCGCGCCGCCCCCTAGGCCAGGTCGATCCAGTTCCAGCGCGACTGATAGAGCCCGAGCAATCGGCGGCGCAGGAGCGCGTGCTCGGGGGCGAGCAGCTTGGCGTCGGCGGAGAGGATTTCGTCGGCGTCGGCGCGAGCGCACGACAGCAGTTCCGCGTCCTTGAACAGATCGGCGATCTGCAGGCTGAGTTCTCCCGACTGTTCGGTGCCCAGGAGTTCCCCGGGGCCGCGCAGCTTCAAGTCCTCCTCGCCGATTCGGAAGCCGTCGGCGGTCGCGATCATGGCGTCCAAGCGGGTGCGCGCCTGCGGAGTCCTGGGGTCGGCGATGAGGAAACAGGCCGACTCGGCGGCGCCGCGCCCGATGCGGCCGCGCAACTGGTGCAGGCTGGCCAGGCCGAAACGGTCGGCGTTCTGGATGACCATCACGGTCGCATTGGGCACGTCGATGCCGACTTCGATGACGGGCGTGGCCGCCAAAATCTGCCATTCGCCGCGCGCGAACTCATCCATCACTTTCGTCTTCGCCTTGCCGGACATGGCTCCGTGGATGAGGGCGACCCTGAGGTCGGGGAAGACTTCGGAGCGCAGGCGCTCGTATTCGGCCTTGGCGGACTGCAGGTCCAGACGCGCGGACTCCTCGATGATCGGGTGGACGACGTAGGCCTGGCGTCCGGCGGCGACCGCGCGGCGCGCCGCGGCGAAGGCTTCGGATTCCGGCGCCAGCGCGGTCTTGATCGGCGCGCGACCCGGCGGCATTTCATCGATGGTGGAGACCTCCAGGTCGCCGTACAGCGCGAGCGCCAGGGTCCGCGGGATGGGCGTGGCGGTCATCACCAACAGGTCGATCAGATGCCCTTTTTGACGCAGAGTGGCGCGTTGGCGCACGCCGAAGCGGTGTTGTTCGTCGACGACGGCCAGACGCAGGCTCTTGAAGCGCACGTCCCCTTCAAGGACGGCGTGCGTGCCGACCACGATGTCCGCCGTCCCCGACGCTATCCGTTCCAGCGTCTTCGCGCGCTCCTTCTTAGGCATGCGCGAGGTCAGCGAGACCACGCGCACGGGAAGCCCCTTCAAGAACCGGCCCAGCGTGGCGCGGTGCTGGTCGGCCAGTATTTCAGTGGGGGCCATCAGCGCGCCTTGTCCGCCGTTCTCGACGGCGAGCAGGAGCGCCGACAGCGCGACGACCGTTTTGCCCGAGCCGACGTCTCCCTGGAGCAGTCGGGTCATCGGATGCGGCTTTCGTAAATCCTCGAAGATCTCGTTGATGACGCGCCGTTGCGCGGCGGTCAGCTCAAATCCCAGGCCCGCGCGGAACGGCGTGAGCAAGGTGCGCTTGATCTCGTACGAGTATTGCTTCCGGACGTCGCGCGTCTGGCGACGCTTGAGGATCCAAGCTAATTCCAGCAACAGAAGTTCTTCATAGGCCAGGCGCCCGCGCGCGGCCTCCCGCTCCGCTTCCGAGCGCGGGAAGTGCAGGCCGCGCAGAGCCTGCGGCGCGGCCAGCAGGCGGCGCTTGGCCGCCAGCGCGGCGGGGACCGCGTCGGCGACCGCGTCGGCGTGGGTCTCCAGCGCGGCGTACGCCAACTCGCGCACGAAGCGCGGCGACAGACCCTCGGTCAACGCATAGATCGGCGTCAGGCGCGCGACGTGCAGCCGCCAGCGCTCGTCGGCGAGCGGATAGTGTTCCTCGACGCGGACCTCGCGGATGCCGGTGAGGTCGGGGTCGGCGCGTCCGACGATCCAGAGGTCCGCGCCTTCTTTGACTTCCTTCTTGAGCGCGGCGAATACGTCGAAGCGGCGGCTCATGTGCTTGAACCACACGCATTCGACCTTGCCTCGCGCGGTGCCGAGCGTGGCCTTATAGAGCGCCAGACGCGGTCCCGCGCTTTGACCGCGGGCGTTCAGCACGCGGCCGCGGATGACGACGCTTCCCGTCGCCGTCGGCAGGCTCAGGTCGGGCGTTTCACGTCGGTCCTGCCAGTCGCGCGGATAGCGGCGGAGGAGGTCCTCCACCGTGCGCACTCCGATGCGCTCGAAGAGCGCGGCCCGGCGAGGGCCGACGCCTTTGAGGAACTGGATGGGACTTTCGAGCGTGCCGCCGCTCATAAAGTTGCGGCCCCGCTCATGGTTTGCTACCATCGTTCACGATATGTCCTTCAAGTGTCAGATTCCGGGTTGCGGAAAGGGTCCGAAGGCCGGCAAGAGCTACAGTCACTCGCATCGAGCGACCAACCGGATTTTCCGCCCTAACCTCCAGCGGCAGAAGGTCGTCATCGAAGGCCGCACGATGACCACCTACGTGTGCACGGACTGCATCAAGTCCGGGCGCGCGATCCGTCCGACCCGATAATAGCGAAAGTGTCCGTCCCTCCGGAAGAGGGGCTGATCAGGGCCTGGGCTAGCGCCCTGGCCCTGGTCGTTTTATCCCTGCCCATCTGCAGCCCCGACCTTTTTTGGCACCTCTGCGCGGGTCGCTGGATCGTCGCCCACCTATCGGTTCCCGTCTCCGATTCTTTCTCCTTTACGGCAAGCGGAGTCCCCTGGGTCGATTTCGAGTGGGCGCTTCAGCCTCTCTGGTATGGAGTTCACGCCGCGGCCGGACTATGGGGATTATGGGCGCTGAAGGGGCTTCTGCTGTCCGCCGCTTTCGCCCCCGTAGACGGGCTTCTGCGCGACGCGCGCGCGTCCGGCACGGCACGCGCGGGAGCCCTGGGTTTCTGGCTGGCCGCCGCGCTGGCGCAGGCCGACCTGCGCGCCGACCTGATTTCGGCTCTTTTTTTCGCCGTCCTGCTGCGGCGTCTCTGTCGTGGGCGCGCCTCGTTCCTGTTCGGATTCCTGCTCTTCGCGGCTTGGGCCAATCTGCATGCGGGCTTCCCGCTGGGCTTCATGCTGTATGCCCTCACGGCGCTGTCGGCTCGTCTCGAGAAGAGAGCGGCGCCCGCGGGCCTGGCGGCGGAAGCGGCCGGAGCCGCGTTCGGCGTCCTGCTCAATCCCTACGGCCTCGGTTTGGCGGGAGCGCTGTCGGCGCACGCGTCGGGCCCCATGGCGCGATTTGTCATGGAATGGGGGCCTCCGTCGGCGCATCGCGCCTTTCAGGCGCCTCTCCTGGCGGCGATGGCCGTCGCGTTGGGCGCGGCTTCGGCGGCGGGACGCCGGGCGCTCTCGCCGGCCGGGCTGAGCGCCCTGGTCTTGCTCGCGGCCTGCGCGGTCAGCGCGCGCTTCGGCATCTACTTAGCGGCGGCGGGCGCGGCGTTCGTGTTCACGGCGTTTCCACGTCCGCGCGCGGGCGCCGTCGCGTGCGGACTGGCCGTGCTGAGCGCGGGCCTGATCGTCCCGCTGAGGCAGGCGCGTCCCGGCGCCGCTTTCTCCGATATCTACGTCGCGAGGCGCGCGGCGGACTTCATCGCTCGCGAACGAGGCGCGTTGGGCGGACTGCGGCTGTTCAACCAATATGAATGGGGAGGCTATCTCGGCTGGGCCTTGGGCCCCGGCGGCCGCGTATACGGCGACGGGCGCTACCTATTCCACGGCCAACTGGGGCGGACCCAGGATGCCCTGGCCTCGCCGGAGTCATTCGCGGCGTTCGCGCGGGCCGAAGATCTTGAGGGCTTCCTAATCAGGGACTACCCACGGACTTTTCCCTCGACGCGCGTCTATCCGGACGGGACGGCGCGCGCGTTCGCGCGCCCCTGGTTCGTCTCCTTCCTGCCGCGCGAGCGTTGGGCCTTGGTATGGTACGACGGGCAGGCGTTGGTGTTCGTCGACCGGGCGAAGGTCCCCTCGAAGTGGCTGGGGTCCCACGAGTACCGCTGGCGCCGCCCCGGCGACGCGGCGGCGCTGGCCGACGCCCGTTCCCGCGGCGAGATACCCGAGGCCGCGCTGGCGGCCGAGGACTCGCGCCACGCTTTTCAACTTTATTCGACGATCCCCCGTTCTCGCAGGTAATGGCGGATTTTCGAGCGCGCGCGGGCGGTGCGCACCATGTTGAGCCAGTCTTTTTTGGGGACCGATCCCTTTTTGGTGTTGATGCGGCAGATATCGCCGGACTTGAGTTGGTGGTCGAGCTTGACCATCTTATTATTGACCACCGCGCCCACGCATGCGAAGCCGACCTGGGTGTGCACGGCGAACGCGAAGTCGAGCGGCGTTGCGCCTGAGGGCAGAACCTTCACTTCGCCGGCGGGGGTGAAGACGAAGACTTGGTTGAACTCCAGGTCGGTCTTCAAGCTGTCCAAAAACTCGCGCGGGGAGTTGAGGTCCTGCAGCCACTCGATCCACTGGCGCAGCCAATTGAGCTTCTCTTCCAGATGAGCGTCCTTGACGTGCTCTCCCGTCTTATAGCGCCAGTGCGCGGCGATGCCGTACTCGGAGGAGCGGTGCATCTCTTCGGTGCGTATCTGAATTTCGACGAGTTCTCCCGTCGGGCTCGTGATGGTCGTATGCAGCGAGCGGTAGAGGTTCAACTTCGGCGTCGAGATGTAGTCCGTGAAGGACCCGGCGACGGGCTTGAAGTGAGTGTGGACGACGCCCAGCAACGCGTAGCAGTCGGCCACCGTGTCGGTGATCAGCCGGATGCCGAGCGCGTCCTGTATTTCCTCGAACGGCTTTCCCTGGCGCTCCATCTTCTTATAGATGGACCACAGCGTTTTCGTGCGCGCCAGGATGCGGCATGGGATGTTCGTGCCCGCGACGACCTTCTCCATGGCGGCGCGCGCGGCGGCAAGCTGCTTCTCGCTCTCGGCCAGCCGCGCGCCGACTTTGTCCGACAGTTCCGCGTGTTCTTCCTGATGGAGATAGGAGAACGACAGGTCCTCAAGCTCGCTCTTCAGTTTGAACATGCCCAGGCGGTGCGCGAGCGGGGCGTAAAGAGCCATGGTCTCGGCGGCGATGCGCTTCTGCTTATCGCGCGAGAGGAAGTTCAGGGTCTTCATGTTGTGGAGACGGTCGGCCAACTTCACGACGATGACGCGGATGTCCTGCGCGGTCGCCAACAGCATTTTGCGCCAGTTCTCGGCCTGCGCCTCGTCGCGAGATTCGAACTTGAGCGCATCCAGTTTGGTGACGCCTGCGACGAGCATCGTGATTTCCTCGCCGAACTCGGCGCGCAACTGCGCTTCGGTCGTCGGAGTGTCCTCCAGCGTGTCATGCAGCAAACCCGCGCACACGGTGGGCAGATCCATGCGCCATTCGAGCAGGGAGTCGGCCACGGCCGCGCAGTGCGACAGATAGTGGTCGCCGGACGCGCGCGCCTGGTTCGCATGCGCCTTCGCGGCGAAATCCCAGGCCAATTCCAGCGCCGTGGGGTCCACATGCGGCGAATACGCCGCGAACTTGGCGAGCATTTCGCTGAGTTCGGTCACTTGGTTTCGGCGGGGCGAGCCGCGTCCTCCAGGTCGAACAGGCGCCGATAGAGGCCGCCGGCCTCCATCAACTCGGCGTGGGTGCCCGACTCCGAGACCGCGCCGGCGCTGAGGACCGCGATGCGGTCCGCGCCGACGACGGAGCGGAGTTCGTGCGCGATGGTCACGACCGTGCGCCCGGCCAGCACGGTCTCGAGAGCGGCTAGCACCTCCTTCTCGGCCGGTCCGTCCAGGTGCGCCGTCGCCTCGTCGAGGACGACGAATTCAGGGTTCTTGAGAAGTACGCGGGCCAGAGCTATTTTCTGCCTTTGGCCGGCGGACAGGGAGAACCCCCATTCGCCCAACAAGGTTTGGTAGCCCTCCGGCAGCGCGTCGATGAAGGCGTTCGCGCCGACGGTCTCGCACGCGCGCTCCACTTCCGAGAGCGTGACCACGCGGCGGCCGAGCGCCACGTTCTGGAAGACCGTATCGTTGAATAACGAGGACTCCGAGGTGACCAAGCCCCCCCAAGCTCGCACGGAGGCGGCGTCGAAGTCGCGCGCGTCGGCGTCGTCCAAAAGCATCCGGCCCTCGGCCGGGTCGTACAATCGCATGAGCAGGCGTCCGAGCGTCGATTTCCCGCAGCCGCTGGGCCCGACCAGGGCGACGCGCGCGCCTTTCGGAATCTCCAGGTCCAGGCCGCGCAACGCCCAGGTGCGCGCCCCGGGATAGCGGAAGCCCAGGCGCTCCAGACGGATTCCTTGCTTGAGACCGGAGAAGTCGGGCTTGCGTCGTTTCGGGGAGGAGGTCTTCTCTCCGAGGATGCGGAACAGCCGTTCCACTCCCGTCCACGCGCGTTGGAGTTCGGCGTTGGTGCGCGCCAGGTTTTTGACGGGGGCGTACGCGGCGGCCATCGCGCCGAGGAAAGCGAAAAACGCGCCGGGCGTCAAGCGACCGAAGATGACCTCGCGGCCGCCGAAAAACAGTATGGCTCCGACGACGAAAGACGCGCCCACTTCCATCAGCGGCGTCATCAGCGCGGCCGCGCGCAGGTAGCGCATCATCGGCTGGAAAAAGGCGGCGTTCTCTTCCTGGAACTTCTCGATGGCCCCGGCTCGTAGTTGTAGGCTTTCACGATGAGCATGCCCTGCACGCTCTCCTGGAAGCGGTGGTGCAGGCGATCCACCGCGATCTGCGCTTGGCGGCTGGATTCGCGCATCTTGCGGCTGAGCACCCACAGGGCGGCCAGCGATAAGGGAGAGCCCAACATGGTCAAGGTCGCGAAGCGCCAATCGAGGCGCAAGAGAGCGATGATCAGAAAAAGCACGGTCAGCGAGTCCCGAATCGCATATACCGGCAACGTGGTCAGCGCGGCCTGAACCAAAGTGAGGTCTCCGTTGACGCGCGACAATATATCGGCGCCCTTGCGTCCCGAGTAGAACTCAAGCGGCAGAGTGTGGAGATGGGTGAAAAGGTCCTCGCGGAGTTGCTGGATGACTTTTTGGCCGACCCAGCTCATCAGGTAGTTCTGCATGTAGGACGCGATCGATTTTACGACGACGAGCAGGGGCACGGCGATGACCGCCAGCTGGAGCATCTGCAGGTCCTTGGCGATAAAGACGCGATCGATGATCGGCTTGAGCATGAGCACCGACAGCCCGTTCAAAGCCGAGACGATCAGCATGGCCAGGCACGCCCAGCCGAAGCGCCCCAAGTGGGGACGCAGGTAGCGGCCGAAGCGCTTCGACGCGCTCATTCGGGCGCTCCCTCGGCGATTTCGGCCAGCAAGGCGTTCGCGGCGCGATCGGCGGCGCCCGGCGCGCCCAGGGTTCGACGCACGCGCAGAAGCTCGGCGCGGACCGACGCGGCGTACGGCGCGTCGTCCAGGAACCTTGCGGCCTCGGCGGCGGCGCGTTCGGGAGTCGCGTCGCGCTGGATCAGTTCCGGCACCACGCCGCGCCCGGCGAGAAGGTTGGCCATCGCGATATGCTTGACCCGCACCAGCGCGCGCGCGATCGCGTAAGTCGGCCAGGAGAGTTTGTAAACGACGACCATGGGCACGCCGAGAAGCGCGTTTTCCAGCGTGGCGGTGCCGGAGGAACAGATGGCGACGTCAAGCGAACGGCGTCGGGCATAGTCCTGCTCACGGACGAATTCGATTCCTTCGGGGAGCCGGCCGTAGGCCTCATCGCCCTGATTCACGGCGGCGAACAATAGGCCTCGTAAATCGGGACGCGACGCCCTTAGTATCTTGAACGCGGCATAGAACACCGGGAGGTGACGGCGCAACTCGGAAGCGCGGCTTCCGGGCAGAAGGCCGACGGAGGGCGCCGCGGCGTCGGTTTTAGCCTCAAAGGGCGGGGGGATCAGGTCGAGGAGAGGATGTCCGACGAATTGAGCGGGCACCCCCGCTTCGCGGTACAGCGTTTCCTCAAAAGGGAAAATGACGAACATTTTTCTGACCAGGCCCTTGAGCACCTTTATTCGTCCCGGGCGGCTGGCCCAGACCTGCGGGCTCACGAAGTAGAATGCGGGTACTCCCGCCGCCTTGGCCAGAGGAAGTACGCGGCGGTTGAAGCCGTAATAGTCGACGCAGATCAGCGCGTCGGGCCGCCGTTCACGCAGGAACGTCCGCAGTTGCGAGCGCAGTTTGATGAGGAACGGGATCTTGAGCGCGGGCTCCAGAAATCCCGTCATCCCACGCGAAGCCAAGTCCTCTAGGAACTCATCGGAGGTCGCGCGGCACAAGGGGCCGCCGACCGCGCTGACGCGCACGGATGGATCGCGGCGCTTGAGCGCCTTAATCAGGTGGGATGCGTGCAAATCCCCGGACGGATCACCCGCGACGATGAGAAGGGAGGGCCCGTTCATTTTTCTCGGCCGTATCGCTTCCGCCTCTCGGGGGGATGGCGGCATCAGTTGCGCAGGATGTCCTTGCCGACCGATTTGGCGATCTTGCCGAGGTCCTGCGCCCAACTGGGCACCAGCGAACGCGAGCCCGCGTGGCCCGCCAGCTCGTAGCGTTCCAGCTCCTCGGAGATTTGCAGGGCCAGCTTGAGGGCTTCGACGCCGCGCTCGCCGCTGGGCCAGGGCTTGCGGTTGTGCCGTATGCAGTCGAGAAAGTGATTCTGCTCGTTGCGCAAGGGATCGACGCCGGTGAGCTTGGGGTTCAATATTTCGACGTCCTTGAGGCTTTTGATGACGGGCGTTTTTTTGCGGTAGACCTTGAGCGAACCTCCGCCGTAGTCGAGCGAGATATAAGAGTCTTTTTGAAACGCCCTGAGCTTCCGGCTCTTGCTGAGCGAGATTCGGCTGGCCGTGAGATCGGCCACGCAACCGGTCTTGAAGCGCACGCGCACGTTGGCTATGTCCTCATGCCCGGAGAGCAGATGGGCGCCCAGCGCCTCCAGACTCTCGACTTCGGAGCCGACCAAGGTCAGCAGGATGTCCAGATCGTGGATCATCAGGTCCATGACCACGCCGATGTGGCTCGTGCGCGGATCGTAAGGGCCGAGGCGCTCGACGGTGATGTAGCGCGGGTCGCGAATGTGCTTGATCGCTTCCAAGACGGCGGGGTTGAAGCGCTCGATATGGCCGACTTGAAGAACGAGTCCTCCCGCCTGCGCCAGCTCAAGCAACTCCCGGGCCTCCTCGACCGACGAGGCCAGAGGCTTTTCGATCAGGCAGTGGGCGCCGGCGACCAGCGCGGCCTTGCCGACCTCGTAGTGCAGCGGCGTGGGCACGGCGACGACGACGGCGTCCACTCGGCCCAATACGTCCTTGTAGTCCCGCACCGCGACGGTATTCGACTGCCATGCCGCCAGTTGCGCCTTCCAAACGTTCGTGTCGCATACCCCGACGAGGTCGACGTCCGGGGTCTTGCCCAGAAGTTTGGCGTGGTACGTGCCCATTTTGCCGGCGCCCACGACGGCGACGCGGATTTTCGATGCATCAGTCATTGCGGTGGCCCTTCCGGGGGG
>CAIQSZ010000346.1 GCA_903874575.1 uncultured Elusimicrobia bacterium | reverse complement strand
GGCCGATCATCGAGTACAGATTCAGGCTCTGTCCCGCGGCCGCCAGCCCGACGAACGCCCCGGTGACGCTGAACGGCAGCGCCATCAGCACGGTGACGGGATGGATGAAACTGTTGTACTGCGTCGCGAGGATCATATAAGCGACGAAGACGCCCAGAACCAGCACGAACGCCAGGCTCTCGAAGGATTCCTTGAACTGCTGGGCGTTGCCGGACATCACCAGGTGGTAGCCCTCGGGCAGAATCTCCTTGGCCAGCGCCTGCACCGCCGCCAGGCCCTCGCCTTGCGAGCGGCCCGGCGCGGGATTGGCGAACACCGAGACCGCCCGCTCGCGGTTGTAGCGCGTGATCGCGAACAGCGACGGCTCCGTGACGCGCGTGGTGACCTCCGGCAGACGCACCACGTTGCCGAATTGGTCGCGCACCCAGATGCGGTCGATGTCCGCGGGATTGTTGCGCTCCTTGTCGATGAGGCGCACGCGCACGTCGTAGCGCTTGCCGCGCGCGGTGTACTTGCCGAACTTCAAGCCGCCGATGGTCGCGTTGATGGTGTCGCCGATCGCGCGGGCCGTGATGCCGCGGTCGGAGGCCTTCGCCCGGTCCGGACGGATCTGAATCTCGGGCATCCCCGGATTGTAGTCGGTGTCCACGTCGGTCATCAGCCCCGTCGCCTTCATCCGCCGTCGGAATTCGGCGCCGTATTCGGCCAGCTTGCTCCACTCGGGCCCCTGGATCATGAATTGGATCGGATAGCCGCGTTGGGCCGAGAAGCCCGCCTGGGACATGTCCATGATGGACACGCGGTCGACGCCCTCGACCTTCGAGAACGCCTCGCGCACGGCCTTCATGAACGACCCCTGGGTCGCGCGCTTGCCGTCGACGACGGGACGCTTGTCGAAGTCCTTCATCGTGACGAAGAACATTCCGGCGTTGACCTGGCCGCCCCCGAAGCCGCCGATCGCGCAATAGTAGTGATCCAGTTCGACGCGCGTCTTCATCCACGGCTCCAGCTTTTCCCTGAACAAGCGGTCAGTATGATCGAGCGAGACTCCCAGGGGCAAAGCGACGTTGACAATAAACACGCCTTGGTCCTGCGCCGGAATGAACTCCTTCTTCAGCGTCTTGACCAGCCCCAGCGACAGGACGAACAGAAGGACGCAGGCTCCCACGACCTTGCCCGGCATGTCGAGCGCGGACGCCAGCGTCCGCGCGTAGGCCGCGCGCAGCCGTTCCACGCCGCGGTCGACGACGCGGGTGACCGCGTTCGAGGCGCCCACCTCGAGGAACTGCGAGCAGCGCATCGGCGCGATGGTCAGCGCCTCCAGCAGGGAGATCAGCACCGCCACCGAGATCGTGACGCCGAACTGGAAAAAAAACTTGCCCACGATGCCCTGCATCAGCACGACGGGCAGGAAGATCGCGAGAATCGCCAGCGAGGCGGCCGTCGCGGCGGAGGTGATCTCGCGGGCGCCGACCAGCGCCGCCTTCATCTTGGACATCCCCTCCTCGCGATAGCGGGCGATGTTCTCCAGGACCATGATCGCGTCGTCGACGATGATGCCGACGACCAGCGAAAGGCCCAGCATCGTGAAGCTGTTGATGGTGAAGCCGCAGAAGTAGAGGACGATGAAGGTGCCCAGAATCGAGGTCGGAATCGCGAGCAGGACGTTGAAGGTCGCCGACCAGGAGCCCAGGAACAGCAGGCAGACCGCGGAGGTCAGGACCACCGAGCGGATCAGCTCGTTGTCGAGCTCCCGCACCGAATCCTTGATGAACTGCGTCGAACTGAACACTTTGCGGATCTGCATGCCCTTGGGCAGGAGCGGCGCCAGAGCCGCGATGCGCTTGTCGACCGCGTCCGCGACGGCGACGGCGTTCGTGCCGCGCTGCTTGATGATGCCCATGCCGACCGCGCGGTCGCCCTGGTAGCGGGAGATGCGGCGCACGTCGTTGGTTCCGTCCTCGACGGTGCCGACGTCGGAGAAGCGGATCCGCCGGTAGATGGCGCCGCCGCGGCGGCGCGTCGGGATCAGAAGGCCGGCGAACTCCTCGGGACTGGAGGCTTCCCCGTAGACGCGGACGTTGTACTCCTTGGCGCCGGCGTCGATGTAGCCCGCGGGCACGTCGGCGTGCTGGGAGCCCACGGCGTCCAGCACGTCCTCGACGGTGATCTCGCGCCGGGCCATCTTGTCGGAATCCAGCCATACGCGCAGGTTCGGTTCGACGTAGCCTCCGAGCGTGACGTTGCCCACGCCCGGGACCATGGAGAGGTCGTCGCGCAGGTGTTCGTTGATGTAGCGGCACAGGTCGGCCAGCGACACGTCCGTGCCGGGCTTGGCGCTGAGCGCCAGCCACATGATCGGCTGGTCCTCGGGATTGACCTTCTGGATGATCGGCGGATCCATGTCCTTCGGCAGATCCTTGGACGCCTTGGAGATGTGGCTGGTGACGTCCTGGACCGCGACGTCGACGTTGCGCTTGATGTCGAACTCGATGGTGACGGTGGTGGAGCCCGGACGCGAGTTCGAGGTGATCGTGCGGATCCCTTCGACGCTGGCCACCGAGTCCTCGATGGTCGCGGCGACCTGCGTCTCCATGACGTCGGGCGACGCGTTCTCCCAGTTCGCCGTGATGGTGACGACGGGAAAATCGATGTCGGGAAGCTGGCTGACGCCCATGCGATGGAAGCCGATCCAGCCGAAGACCACCAGGCCCAGCATCAGCATCCAAGCGAAGACGGGGTTGCGGATCGAAAGGTCGGAAAGACTCATTTCGCGCTCCTCGGGCCGCCGGCGGCGACCTCGAGCCGGACGCCGTCGTCGAAGGCCTGCAGGCGCGCCTGGTCGAGGCGCAGTTCCGTGGCCTGGACGGCCGTCAGGCTGGTCAGTACGTCGATGTTCGTCACCAGACCGTGGCGATAATCCTCGGCCTGCGCTTTGGCGTTCGCCTTCGCCAGCGTCATGGCGTTCTCCAGCGACTATTGGGACTACCTGCGCGCGAACCTCGAGCCTGCGATTCTGGCCTCGCCCGATGGGCACCGCTGGTCCCAAGCTGTCGAAGCCGTGGAGCGAGCCGAAGCCAAATCAGGCGAACCGCTGCTGTTGTCGATGTCGGAACTGATCGCCTGGCCGCCTGCGGAGCCGCCATAGACGCTGGTCAGGTTGATCGTCTGCGCCTTGAGGTTCACCAGGCTGCCGTTGGCGTCGAGGATGGGGCCGCCGG
>CAIQSZ010000345.1 GCA_903874575.1 uncultured Elusimicrobia bacterium | reverse complement strand
GCCGCGCTGCTCGTGTTCGCCCTTCCCTTGGCGCGCAGGAGTCCCGCCCCGGCGTTCCCGCGCGGTCCCCAGGGCCTGCCCGTGCTGCCGGGCCGCCTGCCGTGCGCCGCCGTTGCGGGGGAGTGGCCTCTGGTCGAGAGCGCTCCGGCCTTGGTGACCGACGGCGCGAACGGCCGCGTGGTTTCGTGGACGCTGGGGCGCGAGACCTACGTCCTGGAGACGCGCCGCGTGACCCTTGAGGACATCTTCGAGAGTCCCAAGCTTTGACATTCCTTAAATCGAGGTGACACCCATGAACGTCAGAATCGCCGTTGCCGCGCTGGCCGCCGTCGCCGTACTCGCCGTTTCGGGTCGGAGCGCGGACGCTCCCGCCGCGAAGGGGGACTCTCGGATTCCTCCGGGCTACCGAGCCATCACAGTGCCGTTGACCGGCGCGAGGATGGCCTTTCTCAAGAAAGGCGACCGCGTGGATGTGCTCGCGACCTTCGAGGCCGTGATGAAGGATCACACTAAGGAGAAGCTTACGGCGACCCTTCTTCAGAACGTGGTCGTCATCAATCTACAGAAGCCGGCGGGGTTAGCTGAGGAGGGCGCGGTCGAACTGTTGGTCAACCCCAATGAGGCGCAGTATGCCGCTCTCGGCCGACGACAGGGGGAGCTGGAGCTTCTCATCCGGGGCGACGGCGACACAGCCATGAAGCCCATGGAGATGGCCTCCTTCCGCAAGCTGTTCCGCTGAGCCGCGCCGGTCAGAGGTCGATGTCGACTTGGACGGTGAACGTGTTCTTGCCGGCGACGGCGCGGTTGTTGTAGATGTCGTAGCCGAAGATCACGCTCGTCTTGTCGGAGAAGGCCCAGGCGAAGCCGACGTTGGTCGAGCCCAGTGAGGATTGCCCTCCCTGGTAGTCCACCGCCAGCCACAGCTTGTCCGAGATTTCCTTCATGGTCCGATCCCATGAAAGCAGGAGGCCGCGGTTGGCGACTTCGCCCTTCTCGTCGCGCAACGCCGCGCCGTTGCCCGCGTAATAGCCGGCCGAAAGCCTTCCGATCAGCGGGAAGGTCCGGGCGGCCAGGACATAGGCGATATCCTGGTTCGTGTAGGCGTTTTTGGTCCCGATGTTGTAGCCGCCGGCCGCGACGGCGGGCGACCACTCCGCGACGGACGACTCCGGAGTGCCGATCTTGCCGTGGAAGTACAGCGGATTATTATCGAGGATTTTATCCCCTTGGTACATCAGGTCGAAGCCGGCTTCGGCCTGAATCCGCTTGGTCGGGAGGATTCCGACGGTCGGCCCCAGGACGGAGACGGGGCCTTTGCGCGCCCCGCTGTTTTCGTCCTGGCTCCGGAGGTAGGCGTCCAGGTTGAGGTGAACGGTCTTGTAAGGCTGGACGTTCGTCGAGGGAATCCATATTTGCGTCGAAGGCGTGGCCCACGCCCGGGACGCGAAGCCCAGGGACAGCAAGACGATGACCGTTTTCATTGAAGTGGTCCTCCCGCGGATGCCCGACGTCGATTATCCGATCGCCTCGGAGCCGGTCTCGCCGGTTCGGATGCGGATAGCCTCGGCGAGGGCGACGACGAAGATCTTTCCGTCGCCGATCTGGCCGGTGCGCGCGCCCTTGATGATCGCGTCCACGGTCGTCTTCACGTAGGCGTCGTTGACGGCGATCTCCAGCCGGACTTTCTTGAGTAGGTTCGTCTCGTGCTCCACGCCGCGGTAGATCTCGTGGTCGCCTTTCTGCTCCCCCGCGCCGAGCGCGTTGGAGACGGTCATCTTGTGGACTTCGACTTCGTCGAGACAGCGCTTCACGTCCGGAAGCTTGTGCGGCTGGATCAGCGCGATAATCAGCTTCATGATCAGGCTCCTCGCGGCGCGCTCGGCGCGCGCTTCTTCTCGGTCGGCGGCGGGCTCATCGGCTGGACCATGCCGAACTCGGTGAGCCAGGTGTCGAAGCCGGGGTAGGCCTCGACGCCCATCTCGGGGATGTCCAAGCCCTTGATCTCGGTCTCCGCGTCGACGCGGTTGCCGACGAGCAGGTCGAGGGCCTTGAACACGGCGGCGAACGCTACGCCGATGAAGATCACGCCGACGGCCACGCCGATGCACTCGGCGGCGAACTGCCCGCCGTCGCCGTAGAACAGGCCGCGCACGCCGCCCGCGACGCCGTTGAGCCCATCGCCGTAGCTGCCGTCGGCGAACAGGCCCAGGGCGAGGCAGCCCCAGATGCCGTTGGCCCCGTGGACGGCGATGGCGCCCACCGGATCGTCGATCCTCAGGCGCCGCTCGACGAAGAACGCGGCTTCCACGACCAAGATGCCCGCGATCAGGCCGATCAGGACCGAGCTTGCCGTGCTCACGAACGCGGAGGGACCGGTGATCGCCACCAAACCGGCCAGCAGGCCGTTGCACATCATCCCAGGGTCGGGCTTTCCGCTGCGCACCAGCCACATCCACAGCGTCGCCGCGATCGCGCCCGCGGCGGACGCCATCAGGGTATTCACCGCGACGACGGCGATGCGCAGGTCCGTTCCGGCCAAGGTCGAGCCGGGGTTGAAGCCGAACCAGCCGAAGGCCAGCACGAAGGTGCCCAGCACGGCCATGGGGATGTTATGGCCCGGGATCACGTTGGGGCTGCCGTCCTTGTTGTACTTGCCCAAGCGCGGCCCGATCATCCACGCGCCGACAAAGGCCATCACCCCGCCGCACATGTGCACGACGGAGGAGCCCGCGAAGTCGACGTGGCCGTGGCCGAGGTGGAAGTTCGTTCCCAGCGTCGCCAGCCAGCCGCCGCCCCACACCCAATTGCCGTACAGAGGGTAGATCAGCGCGGTGACGAACCAGCCGTACGCGAAGAACGAGGAGAACTTCCAACGCTCGGCCATGGCGCCGGTCGGGATCGTCGCCGCGGCGTCCATGAAGACCAGCTGAAACAAGAACATGGTGTACAGGCCCACGTCCGCGCCGCGCAGGCCAAAGCCCCGCCAGCCGAACAGGCCGAAGGTCTTGCCGAACAAGGTGACGCCGACCTCATGGTCGAGCCCCGCGTAGCCTCCCAGAGTCGCCAGGGGTCCCACCCCGCCGAACATCAGGCCGAAGCCGACCAGGTAGAACGCGACCGCCGCGACCGGATAAATCAGCAGGTTCATGCTGGCGGTGTGGCAGGCGTTCTTGGCGCGGGTGAAGCCCGTCTCGACGAGCGCGAAGCCCGCCGACATGAACATGACGAGGAAGCCGGTGAGCAAGGTCCACATCATGTTGACGGCCACCTTGTTTTTCCCGGCCTGATTGGCCAGGTCGAGCAGGGTGACCTGACCGGGCGTCGCCAGGCCGACGTCCCCGGCGTTGCCCGTGGCGGCCCCGGTCGCGTCGGCGGCGCGGGCGGGCGCGGCCGGCAGGGTGCCGGCGACG
>CAIQSZ010000344.1 GCA_903874575.1 uncultured Elusimicrobia bacterium | reverse complement strand
GGACGGTCTCGTCGCTCGTCGTGTTCGAGGAATACAGCACGGTCGCGAAGGACGGCAGCGACGAAGCCTGCACCACGTAGCCGTCCGATCCGACCGTCGCGAACGAGGCGGCGGCGCTGGAGACGTCGACCGACACGAGCGCGAAGGCCGTCGGAGTGGGCGCCGCCAAGGACGCTTCCGGCGTCCCGCCGTAGGAGCCTTGATTGACCGCGGTGGTGAGCGGATCGGCTTCGACGGCGGCGGCCGCCGCCTCCGCGGGGCTGCCGGCGTCGACGGTCGGCGCCTGCGCGGCGTCGGTCCGGGCGCGGGACTGCGACACGGGGTTCCAGCGTCCCGTGGCGGACAGGGGATGGAAGTCCTCCAGGCCGGCGGCGACGCCGGCCCACAAGGGATTGGCCGAGATGGAGTGCGCGTCCTGTCCGGTCGCCGCTTTCCAGCCCGCCAGGCCTTGCCCCGCCGTTCCCGCGCCCCACAAAAAGCCCATGGCCGCGTTCGAGCTGTAGTAGTCGTTATAGTCGGCCGTAAAGCCGGTCCGGCTGGCCACGTCCGCGACATGGACCGTCCCGGAACTGTTGCCCGCTCCGGGCGCCGTGAACGACGAGGAGAAGACGTCGTCCATCAGGATCAGGCCTACCGAGCCTTCTCCGACGCGCAACAGGAAGGCGTTGGTCAGCGCCGGCCCCGAGGAGTTCACGTCGTTGAACTCAAAGCTGACGTTGTCCGCGTTCGAGAGGTACGCGCCGTAGAACGCGCCCGCCGTGATCATGCCCGGCTGGTTGACGCGGTTGTGATCGAACAGGATCGCGCCCCCGGAGCCGACGGTATTGGCGTACAGCGCGTACGACGTCTTCGCGCCCATGCTCCCGGGACTGCGGTAGAGGATCGCGTTGTTCTGAATGGTCGCGCCGCCGCTCAGGCCGTTCAGGGAGAGGCCGTAGGTGTTGCCCAGGGCCGTGACCGCGGGGGTCACGGTGTTCGACGTCACCCACAGCTGAGTCCCCGCGGTCGGCGTGCCGATGAACAGTCCATAGCCCGCTGCGGAGAACAGGTTGGTTGAAAGGACGATCAAGCCCCCGTCCCCGGGGCTCAGATAGACGGCGGCGCCCGCCGCGCCCGCGGTCAGCGCCGAACTGGACAGGGACAAGTTCACCGATCCGCGGTCCAGCTGGAGCGCGCTTCCCGCCGTGTTCGTCGCGAAAAGCACGCTGGCGTCGATCACCGTTCCCGTCGATCCCGAGACGTAGACGGCGGTGGAGCCGCCGATATAGTCGTCGTCGATCACCGTAGACGAGGCCTGAACCAGGTAGAGACCGAAGGAGTTCGCCGCGGAGCTGGCCACGGTGCTCTGGCTGATCACGCAGCCGTTGGCGCCGCTGGAGAGATGGAGCGCCGTGCCCAGGGGGTTGAACGCATAGCCGCCGACGAAAACGTTCGACGACGCGTTGTAGAAGTACGCGGCGTATTTCCCGGCCGCGTTGCCTCTGACGACGCTGCCGCTGACCGTGTTGAAAGTCGTGGTGCTGAAAAAGGCGCCGGTCCCCGCGGAATTCTGCACCACGCTTCCGGACACGGTGTTGGAGGAGTTGTTGGTCAGGTTCAGGGCGAAATAGCCCGCGGCGGCGGTCGTCATGGTGCTGGCCGTAAAGGTGTTGTTGACGGCGCCGGTGGCCAGGTAGACCGCGGTGCCCAAGGGGTTGGTCATG
>CAIQSZ010000343.1 GCA_903874575.1 uncultured Elusimicrobia bacterium | reverse complement strand
GCCTTCCCCCGCGCGCGCGGGGGAAGGCGGCGCGCGCCTCAGCCCCGCCGCCGCGGCCCGACTCGAAGAAGGCCTGAGCCGCCTCTACTCGCTCGACTACGCGCGGTCCCGCGCCGCGTTCCGCCGACTCATCGAACAGGAACCCGACAGCCCCTTCGGGTATCTCTTCGAGGCCGGCGGCATCTGGTGGGAATCGTCCCAGGAATACGGGCTGTTCACCGATACGCCGACGCTCCAGGGACTTTTCGAGGAGGACGTGGAGGCCGCCCTGCGAAAATCCGAGGCCTACATGGATTCCCCGGACCCGCGCACGCGGGCCGACGGATATTTCGCCTCCGGGATGGCGTTGGGGACGCTCGGGCAATGGCGGCTGATGAAGCGCCGCCGAATGGACGCATTCTTCATCGCCAAGAAAGCCGTAAGGCATCTGAAAAAGTGCCTGAAGATGGACCCCGATTACGCGGACGTCCGGCTGGGGCTGGGCGTGTTCGACTATCAGGCCGCGCGCCTCTCGGGCGCGATGAAGCTGGGAATACTCCTGGGGCTGCACGGCAACGAGAAGCGCGGCCTGGAGGGCATCAATTACGCCATCGACCACGCGCGCTACTCGTCCCACCAGGCGGCCGAGCTTCTCTCCCGGATATACATCGACGATCTCCACGACTACGCCAAAGCCCTATCCGTCGTCCGCCGCCTGCGGGCCGACTTTCCGGAGAGTCCTTACTTCACCTTCCTGGAAGTCGTGCTGCATCACCGCCTGGGCGACGAAGACGCGTCGCTGGCCCGAGCCCGCGCGCTCCAGAAGCAGTTCGAGTCGGACCCCGAGTCCTTCCGCCCCAAGTGGCTGACCTTGGTCTGCGGACTCTCCGGCGCGGATTGTCTCGGCGACGACGACGCGCGGGCGGCGCTCGCCTGGTTCGACCGCGCGCTCGCGGCGACGGCCAAGGAAAAACCGGACGCCTTCCAGACCATGCTCCATCTCATGCGCGGCCACCTGCTCGACGTCCTGGGCCGGCGCGAGGACGCCGTCGCCGAATTCGAGAGGCTCGCCGCTCTTCCCGCGGCCGATTTCTCGCGGGCGCGCGCGAGCGACTGCCTGGAGTCCGCCTGCGACCGCGCGGACACCCTGCGCTTTCTCCGGGCCCTCGCGCAGGGGGACTTCCTGCAGCGGCCGCGCCGAGCTTCAGGCAATGGAAATGCAACACGCCGGCGTTAGAATAGATCGATGCCGAATTTAAGCTTGGCGCTCGGAGGGGTCGCCTCGGCCGCCATCCTGGCTTGGAGCCTCCTCCAGCCCGGGGCCGGGCGCAATATCCTCGACATTCACGGACTGATCGTGGTCCTGGGCGGGGCGGCGGCCGCGTTGCTGATCAGCACGCCGGCCGCGCAGCTGTTCAGCGCCGCGCGCGCCTTCGGCTGGGCCGTGGGCGCCGGCCAGTTGCCTTCGCCCGAGGCCGTCGCCGCCGAGGTTCTGCGCCTGTCCAAGCGCGCCCAGGCCGAAGGCGGACTGCTCGCCCTGCGCGCGGAGTCCGACGAGTTCGCGGGGGGCTTCTTGAAGCGCGCCATCGAGGCCGCCGCGGCCTGCAACGAGACCGACGCCGCGCGCGACATCCTCCAGCTGGAGCTGCGACGCCGCCGCATCGCCCGCCAGGAGGACGCCAACGTGTTCCGCACGCTCGGCATGCTGGCGCCCATGTTCGGCCTGATGGGAACTTTGCTCGGCATGCTCAAAGTCCTCACCAGCATGTCGGAACCGGCGCGCCTGGGCCCGGCGATGGCGCTGGCGCTCTCGTCGGCTTTCGTCGGCATCGGCGCCGCGAACTTCGTCTGCGTGCCCATCGCCGGGCAAATACGGCTGCTGTCGATCCGGGAGACCCTGGTCCTGGAGATGATGATCGACGGCGTGCTGGCCATCGCCTCCAATCGGCCGACCTACGAAGTGGAGCTGCGCATGGGCGCCTACCTGTCCGGCGCCGGGACGCCCGCCCGTGCTGAAGCCTGAGAAGGCCGCCTGGGACGAGCGGGAGGACGACCTTGAAAACCAGCTGAACCGCAGCGCGCTTTGGGCCGTGACTTACGGCGACCTCATGAGCTACCTCATGATCTTCTTCCTGATGCTCTACGTCGCGGCCTCCACGCACGGCGTCGGCATGCAGGTGAGCATCCGGGCCGCCGAACAGCGCTTCAACAACGACGCCCGCTCGATCGAGCAGATGTTCTCGCGCTACGGCACGCAGAAGATCGCGCGCCTGGAGATCGGGGAGAACAAGGTCCGGATCGTCTTCGAAGCGCCCGTGCTCTTCGACTCCGGCAGCGCGTTCCTGCGTCACGAATCCCTGCCGGTGCTCCAGCAGGTCGTCGACAGCCTCAACGCCCTGCCCAACACGATCCAGATCGAAGGCCACACCGACGACCGCCCGCTGGGCGCCGGCGCCAAGTTCGCGTCGAATTGGGAGCTCTCCGCCGCGCGCGCGTTCGCCGTTCTGCGCTTCCTGGAGATCAGCGGGATTCCCCAGCAGCGCCTCTCGGCGATCGGCTACGGGGAGTTCCGTCCGATCGTCGAAAATAAAACGCCCGAGGGGCGCACCGCCAACAGGCGCATCGAGATCAACGTCCTCAGGCGCGAGGACTGACCGGCTTGCCCGGGCCGCCGCGAGGCAGGGTGAACGCGAAGCGGCTGCCCTGGCCCTCCTTGGACTCCGCCCAGATGCGGCCGCCATGCGCCTCGACGACCCGCTTGCAGATCGACAGCCCCAGGCCGTAGCCGGACCGAGACCCGGCGTCGCGATCCAGCTGCTTGAATCTCTCGAAGACGGCCTCCAGCTTGTCGGCCGGGATGCCGGGACCGGTGTCGCGAACGAAGAACTCGATCTCCGCCCCGCGGTCTTTCGCGCCGACGACGACGCTCCCGCCGCGCGGCGTGAACTTGAGGGCGTTGCCCACCAGGTTCGTCAGCACGCGATCGAGCAGCCGGCGATCGGCCGAGAGCTCGCCGTTGGCTCCAGGTTCGACCGAGACGCTCACCCCGCTTTCCTCGCCTTGGACGCGGCCGAAGCCCGCCGCGGCGTCGACGAGGGCTTCCGCGGGCACCCGCGAGAGCTCGAGCGCCAGCGTCCCGGACTCGAGCTTGGCGCTGTCCAGAATGTCCGAGATCAGGCCCTTCAGGCGCTCCGACGCCTGACGGGACATGTCCATGTAGCGGGCCGCCTTCCCGCTCAAGCCCTCGCCTTTCAAGAAATGGACGACGCCGTCGATGACGGCGAGGGGGGCGCGCAAATCGTGGACGATCGAATGGAAGAAGTCGTCCTTCATGCGTTCGAGCTCGCGCTCCAACGTCACCTCCCGCATCACCACCAGCACGCCCACCTCGTGCCCGCCGCGCCGGACCTTCAGCGCGCGCAAGGCGAAGACGGCCAGCATGGTCCCGTCCGCCGCCCGTAATTCGCTGTAGACCTGATCCGTGCGCGCCGCGCCGGCCAGCACCGCGTCGACGATGCGCCGCACTTCCGGGAGACGGTCGAGGTCCGCCTTCGTCGGCTGGGCGCTCGAGCCCAGAACGCGCGCGGCGGTGGCGTTGGAGAACGCGACCTCGCCGTCCAGGCCGACGAGCATCACGCCCTCGGGAATGTTGCTCACCAAAGCGTCGACCTTCGACTTCTCTTCCAGCACGCGGTCGACGTGCAAATCCTGATAGTGCTTGACCTTGTCGGCCATCTCGTTGAACGTCCGGCCCAGCGTCTCCATTTCGCCCCAGCCGAGGGCGGGAACCCGCTTCGAGAAATCCCCGCGCGAGACCCGTTGCGCCGCCGCGAGGAGCTTCGTGATGGGCTCGAGCAGTCGCCCGCTGAGCGCGTAGGCGATCGCCCCCGAGATCAGAAACAAGGCCAGCAGCAGCGCCCCGGCGCGAGCCGCCGCGGCCTGGGATTCCGCGTAGGCCTCGCGGCGCAGCTGGAGGCTCACCGCGCTCCAGCCCAGTTCCGGGACCGGCGCGGCGGCGGCCACCCACGCCCCTTCGGGCGAAGGAACGTCGTCCCACCAACGTTCGGGCTTTTCCCCGGCCGGCAAAGTCCAGCCCGCGTGAGGCGGCGCCCCGCCCAGGCCCGGGATGGGACGCCCCGCCCCATCGACGAACAAGACGGTGTTGCCGCCTCCCTGGGTGAAGCCCCGCAGGCGCCGCACGAGCTGGCGCAGCGAGTACATCATGAACAGCGCGCGCCCGTCGGCCAGAGGATGCGCGACGGGAACCAGCACCCGGCCGGCGACCACGGCCGGCGCGCCGACCGTCAGACGCCCGGTTCGACGGGCCTCGACGACGGCGGGCTCGGAGGAGCGATCCACGCGCGCCTCGTCGGCAAAGACGTCGGGATCGCTCAAACGCCGGACCTCGACGCCTCCCGCGTCCAGAATGGAGAGCAAGGCGACCTCGGCGTCGCCCACCGCCGCGCGGCGCAGGGCGGGAAGCTCGATCTTCTCCTGACCGTGCGAGTACTCCAGGTCCTGGACCACGCCGAGCGTGCGGTTCATGCGCTCGACCGTGCGCTGGGCCGAGTCGGCCACGAGCTCGGCGACTTGGCCGTGCAGAAAGCGCGCGTTGTCGCGTACGGCCTGCCGCGAGGAGAGCATCCAAAGCCCCATCCCCGCGACCGGCAACAGCGAGAAGGCCAGGAGGAGCAGGAAGAAACGGTGAAAGAGCTTCACGGAAACGGGCTCCCGGACGGGGCCGGCGCCGGCAGCGACCACGTCAGGCGCGCGCCGCGGCCGGACGGTCCGTTGGCCGCGTCGGCGTCGCCGCCCCAGCGGCGCAAGGTGCGGCGGACCAACGCCAGACCCAGTCCGGCGCGCCCGCGGCGCGCGGCCGCGAACGGCTCGAAGCGGCGCTCCAGCCACTGCGCCGGATAGCCGGGTCCGTCGTCGAAAAACTCGACGCGCAGGCTCCCGTCCCCGTCGCGCAGGGCGCGCACCGTCAGGCGGCCGCCGCGCGGCACGGCCTCCAGGACGTTGCGCAGGACGTGGAAGACGATGACGCGCAGCTCGCGCGGGTCGAAAATCACCTCGGGCAAGGACGGGGCCCACTCGCGCGAGAGGAGGACGCCGCCGCGGCGGAAGGCGGACTCCCACGCCCCCAGGGCGCTTTCCAGCGCGGGCACGACGGCGGAGGGGGCGCCCGCGGCGCAAGGTCCGTCGGCCAGGGACAGCTCCACCGAACCCAGCGCGTCGCTGGCCTGCGCTAGGGAGGCGGCGGCCATGCGCAAAACCGCCTTCTGTCCGGCCGTGAGCGCGGTCGCCGACAAGCGCCGCAGGTGCCCGTACGCGGCCTCGACCGGCGGCCGCACCAGGCGCAAGAGCTTGGCCCAGCCCGGATCCAGCAAGGGTTCGACCGACGGTGAGATGAAATCGGGGAAAGACTCCGCCGACGCCGCGGGCTCCGGAGTCGGCCACTCCTCGTCGACTCCGGTGGGCGGG
>CAIQSZ010000342.1 GCA_903874575.1 uncultured Elusimicrobia bacterium | reverse complement strand
GTCTCCCGAAAAGCGCCCGCTCGGCGCGGCGGCGGCTTGCTTCCAGCGCGCGGAGCCCATGGACCTGGTCGCCGACGACGGCCGCAAGGTTCTCGGCGGGGCGCTGCGCAAACGCGGCCTCAAGGGCCTGTATCAGGGTTCGTTGCGGCTCGAAGCCCTGGGGCTGCCGCCCGAGGCGGCCGAGGCGGCGGTGGAAGACGGCGTCGCGCGCGAGTTCGGCCGCGCGCCGTCGCGGGATTTGCCGTCCGAGCTGCGGCGATCCGCGCGGGCGCTCGCGGCGAGATACGCTGCGCGCGAATGGAACGAGAGGAGGTAGCATGAAGACCTTCGTACTGTGCAAGCTGACGCCGGGCCGGGAGCAGAACGCCGTCGCGGCCATCCGCGCCATCGACGGGGTCAAGGAGGTCTATATGGTGTTCGGCGGCTGGGACATGATCTTGGCGGCCGAGGCCGACACCATGGACAAGCTCTCGAACGTGATCGTCTCGCGCGTGCGCGCCACCGCCGGGGTCATCGCGACCGAGACCTTGGTCACCACGAACCTCTGAACGCCGGCTCTCGCGCGCCGTCGCGCCGCGATCTCGCGGTCGTCGCCGCCGTCGTCCTGGCGTCGGGGCTGTGCCTGTGGGGCGCGCCCTGGGCCGTCGACGAGCCGTTCTTTCTGGCCGTCGCCCGCCACATTCTTCGCGATCCCGCCCATCCGCTGGCGTTCGACTTCAACTGGTACGGCTCCGCCGCGGCGATGGCGACGCTCAACAACACGCCGCCCGCGTCGCCGTACCTGCTTGCCGCCGCGCTCGCGCTGGGCGGCGGCGGAGAATGGGCGACGCGCGCGCTGTTTTTGCCCTTCGACCTGGCCGCCGCCGGGGCCTTGCTCGCCCTGGCCGCGCGTTTTCTGAGGAAGCCGCTGCTGCCGACGCTGATCGTCCTCGTCGGCCCGGCGTGGGCGCTGAACCTCCACCGGGTGATGGCCGAGCGGGTGATGGCCGGCTTCGCCCTGCCGGCGCTGTGGCTGGCCGTCGTCGCCGCCGACGAGGACGACGCGCGGGCGTTCGCGGCCTCCGCCGTCCTGGCCGGGGCGGCCCTGCTCTCCAAGTACAACGCGCTGTTCGTCGTGCCGGTCGCGGCCGCCTACTTCCTGCGGCGCGGCGTGCCGCGGGCCCGCGTCGCCGTCTGGTGCGCGGCGGCGCTTTCCGGCCTGGCCGCGTGGCTGTGCTGGGCGCGTCTGGCCGGGGCGGGCGGCGCGGCGTCCGCCTGGTCGACGGCGGCGCGGGCCGGGGAGATGTTCTGGTCCGCGCCGTCGCACACGCTGCGCTCCCTGCTGGCCTTCACCGGCGGGTTGAGCCTGGTCGGCGCGTGGTGGGGCCTGCGGCTGCGGCCCTCGCGCGCCGCCGTCCTGACGTGCGGCGCCGCGGCCGCCGTCCTGTTCGCCCCCGGGTTCGATCTGGCGCCGGTCGTGCGGCCGGTCGACCGCGCGTGCGGCGGCGTCCTGGCGGCGGGGACCTTGGTTTCGCTTTGGGCGCTCGCGCGCGGACCGCGGAC
>CAIQSZ010000341.1 GCA_903874575.1 uncultured Elusimicrobia bacterium | reverse complement strand
CGGCTACCTGCTGGTCCACGCGGCGCCGGCGCAGGGCAAGACGATGAACGCCGTCCTGCTGGAAAGCCTCTACGGAGGCTGGGGCGGGGCCGGGCGCGCGCTGATCGTGCTGACCCTGTTCGCGGAAGCGGCCCTGCTCCTGGTCGCCGCGCAAACCGGCTTCCTCGACGGGCCGCGCGTCCTCTCCAACATGGCCATGGACTCCTGGGTGCCGCACAGCTTCGCGCGCCTCTCCGACCGGCTGGTCACGCAGAACGGCGTCGTGCTCATGGGCGTAGCGGCGATGGGCACGCTGCTCTACACGAAGGGCGACATCACCATGCTGGTCGTGATGTACTCGATCAACGTCTTCCTCACCTTCTCGCTGACCGAGCTGGGCATGTCGCGCTACTGGATCACGCACCGCGATACGGAGCCGCGGTGGCGCAGCCAGCTGGCGATCCACGGCACGGGCCTCATCATGTGCGCCGGCATCCTCGGCGTCACCCTGTACGAGAAGTTCCTGGAGGGCGGCTGGATGACCGCGGTCATCACGAGCCTGACCATCGCCCTGTGCTTCTGGGTGCGGCGGCACTACCGGAGCGTGGGCGAAAGCCTGCGCGGCCTGGCACGGATACTGGAGGCCGCGCCGCTGACCGGGGAGACCGCGCAAGCCTGCGCGCTCGACCCGAAGGCCCCGACGGCGGTGCTGACCGTGTCCGACTTCTCGGGCTACGGCCTCCACCACGTGCTGGCCATCCAGCGGCTCCTGCCCGGGTACTTCAAGAACTTCATCTTCGTCTCGGTCGGCGTGCTCGACTCGGGGAACTTCAAGGGCGACGAGGCCGTCGGCCTCCTGGAAAGAGAAAAGCAGGCGCACCTGTCGAAGTACGTGGCCTGGAGCCGGCAGCACGGCCTGGAAGCGGATTCCCGGCTCAAGCTGGGAACGGAGACGATCGATACGCTGGAAGGCGCGCTCGTGGAGCTGTCGCGCGAGTTCCCGCGCATGATCGTGTTCACCGGCAAGCTCATCTTCAAGGAACAGCGCTGGTACCAGCCCATCCTGCACAGCGAGACGGCCTCGGCGATCCAGCGCCGGCTCCAGTTCAACGGCGTCCAGGTCGTCGTTCTGCCCGTGCGGGTGTATTGAAGCCCGTGATACCATAGACGGATGCCCGAACCGCTCCGGCAATACGGCTGGGCCCTCGGCGCGACCGCGTGCTGCACCGCGGTCTGCTTCGCCCTGTTTCCGGCGCTGTCGCCCACCGACCTCGTCATGGTCTACCTCGTCGGGACCCTGGCCGTCGCCCTGCGCGGACGACGCGGCCCGGCGCTGGCGTCCTCGCTGCTCGGCGTGCTGTGTTTCGACTTCTTCTTCGTGCCGCCGCGCTACACCTTCCATGTCGAGCATTCCCGGTACCTCGTCACCTTCATCGTCATGTTCGGAGTGGCCCTCCTCATCAGCCACCTCGCGGTGCGCGTGAAGACCCAAGCCGAGGCGGCCAAACGCGCGGAGGTCGTCGCGGAGACGGAGAAGCTCCGCAGCTCCCTGCTCAGCGCGGTGTCGCACGAACTGCGCACGCCCTTGGCGGCCATCATCGGCTCGGCGAGCACCTTGCTCCGCGATCCGTCCGTCGAGAGGAGCGTCCGGGACGGG
>CAIQSZ010000340.1 GCA_903874575.1 uncultured Elusimicrobia bacterium | reverse complement strand
GGTGGAGGGCGTGGCCCAGGGCGACGGCCCCTTCGTCGAGGTCGTCGGCATGAAGCTCGACAAGATCGTCGCCATGATCCGCGGCGAGAAGGGCACGACCGTGCGCCTGCGCGTGATCCCCTCGGACGCCGTCGACGCGGGCACGCGCGTGGTCATCCCCATCGTGCGCGACGAGATCAAGCTCACCGACCAGGAAGCCAAGGCCCGCGTCTACACCTTGCCCGGCGCGCAGAAGGGCGCCAAAACCTCGAAGATCGGCGTGCTGGATCTGCCCTCGTTCTACGCGGACATGCGCGGCGGCGACGACGCCAAGAGCCTGACCCGCGACACCGAACGCCTCATCGCGGAATTGCGCAAGCGCCAGGTGGAAGCCGTCGTGGTCGACCTGCGCCGAGACGGCGGAGGCTCGCTGGCCGAGGCCGTGTCCCTGACGGGACTGTTCATCAAGCACGGTCCCGTCGTCCAAGTCAGGGATGCGCGCGGAACCATCCGCGTCCTGAACGACACCGACCGGAGTCAGGGCTACGACGGCCCGCTGGTCGTGTTGACCTCGCGCGCGTCGGCCTCCGCCGCGGAGATTTTCGCGGCCGCCATGCAGGACTACGGCCGGGCGATCCTCGTCGGCGACAAGAGCACCTTCGGCAAGGGCACCGTGCAGTCGGTGCTGGAACTCAACCAATACCTGCCGCCCGCCTACCGCTTCTACAAGCCGGGCGCGCTCAAGATCACCGTGCAGAAGTTCTACCGCGTGTCGGGCGGGTCCACGCAGAACCGCGGCGTCATCCCCGGCATCCACCTGCCCTCAAGCGGAGATCTCTCCGAGGTGACCGAGGCCGCGCAGAAGGACGCGCTTGCGTACGACGAGATCGCGCCCGCGGCCTGCGACCGGGACGCCTCCGTGGACGGCCGCGTTCCGGCCCTCGCGAAGGCCTCGGCCGAACGGCAGTCGGCCTCGAGGGAGTTCCAGTGGATCCGCGAGGACCTCGCGCGCTGGGAGAAACTAAAGAAGGATAAATCCGTCTCGCTCAACGAAGCCAAACGTCTGGCCGAGCGCAAGGCCGACGAGGCCCGCGGCGAGGCCCGCAAGAAAGAACGCATCGCCCTCAAGCAGAAGCCCCTGGTCTTCGAGGAAATCACGCTCGCCCTGCTCGACGGCAAGGCGCCCGCCGTGGCCCCGTCGACCGGAACGGCCTCCGCCCCGCTCTCCGAGGACGGGGAAAGCTACGAGCGGGCTCCCGACGCTCCCGACGCGGTGCTCGAGGAGACCCTGCGCGTCGCCAAGGATCTGGCCGCCTCCGAGGCGGCGCCCGGCGCCGTGGCCGTCCGCGTCGGCGGCCGCAATGTTGCACGATGATTAGGGCCGTCTGATTCGCGCCGCGTCCGCCCGCGGCCGCCGGAGGACCTCTTCATGAATCCCGATCATTGGACGCTTAAGACTCAGCAGGCCATCGCCGACGCCCAGGCGCTCGCCCAGCGCAGCGGCCATCAGGAATTGTCGGAGGAACACGTGCTCGCGGCCCTGCTCTCTCAGGACGGCGGCGTCGTCGGCGAGGTGCTGAAGAAGGCCGGTTCCGATCCCAAGGCCGTCTCCGCCGAATTGGAGCGCGCGCTGGCTAAAAAACCGCGGGTCTCCGGCGGGAAGCTCTACGCTTCGCCCGCCCTGGATAAGGCGCTGATCAAGGCCGAGGACCGGAAGACGGCGATGAAAGACGAGTTCGTCTCCGTCGAGCACCTTCTGCTCGGCATCATGGACAACGGCGAGGCGGGCGCGAAGCTCCTCTCCCGCCTCGGCCTGACGCCCGACAAGGCGCTGGCCGCGCTGGCGCTGGTGCGCGGGTCCCAGCGCGTGACCTCCCAGGACCCCGAGACGTCGTACCAGGCGCTGGAGAAGTACGGCCGAGACCTGACCTCCGCCGCGCGCCGCGGCAAGCTGGACCCCGTCATCGGCCGCGACGCGGAGATCCGCCGCGTCATCCAAGTCCTGTCGCGCCGGACCAAGAACAATCCCGTCCTCATCGGCGAGCCGGGCGTCGGCAAGACCGCCATCGTCGAGGGGCTGGCCCAGCGCATCGTCGCTGGAGACGTTCCCGAGGGCGTCAAGGATAAGGCGGTCATCGCGCTGGACCTGGGCGCGCTCATCGCGGGAACCAAGTTCCGGGGCGAGTTCGAAGAACGCCTGAAAGCCGTGCTTAAGGAGATCGCCGCCCAGGAAGGCCGCGTCATCCTCTTCATCGACGAGCTGCACACGCTCGTCGGCGCGGGCGCGGCCGAGGGCGCCATGGACGCCGCCAACCTGCTCAAGCCCATGCTGGCGCGCGGCGAACTGCGCTGCGTGGGCGCGACCACGCTTGATGAATACAAAAAAGGCATCGAGAAAGACGCCGCGCTCGAACGCCGCTTCCAACCCGTCATGGTCGGCGAGCCCAGCCTGGACGACACCGTCGCCATCCTGCGCGGCCTCAAGGAACGCTACGAAGTGCACCACGGCGTGCGCATCCGCGACGCGGCGCTGGTCGCCGCCGCCGCGCTCTCCGAGCGCTATATCGCCGACCGGCAGCTTCCCGACAAGGCCATCGACCTCGTTGACGAGGCCGCCAGCCGCCTACGCATGGAGATCGACTCCCTGCCGCAGGAACTGGACGAGTCCGAACGCCGCATCCGTCAGCTCGAAATCGAGGCCACGGCCCTGCGCAAGGAAGGCGACGCGGCCAGCGCGGAACGGCTCAAGGCGCTCGAAAAGGAACTCAAGGGCCTGAAGGCGAAATCCGAGGACCTGCGCGGACACTGGAAAAAAGAGAAGGCGCTGATCGACGAACTGCGCAAGGCCAAGCAGGCCATCGAGGAACTGCGCGCCGATGAAAAGAAAGCCGAGCGCCTGGGAGACCTGGCCAAGGCCGCGGAAATCCGCTTCGGGCTCGTCCCCGAACTGGAGAAGACGCAAACCCGGCTCCAAAAGGACCTGACGGTTTTACAAAAGGACCGTCGGCTGTTGAAGGAGGAGGTCGGCGAAGAAGATATCGCCGGCGTCGTCAGCCGCTGGACCGGAGTCCCCGTCGAGCGGCTCTTGGAAGCGCAATCGGCCAAGCTCCTGCGGATGGAGGACAAGCTCCACGAGCGCGTCGTCGGACAGGACGCCGCGGTCAAGGCCGTCGCGGAGGCCGTGCGCCGCGCGCGTTCCGGGCTGTCCGACCCCAATCGCCCCGTCGGCGTGTTCCTACTCATGGGCCCGACCGGCGTCGGCAAGACGGAGTTGGCGCGCGCCCTGGCCGAGTTCCTGTTCGACTCCGAAAAGGCGATGATCCGGCTCGACATGTCCGAATACATGGAGAAGCACGCCGTGGCCCGCCTCATCGGAGCGCCTCCCGGCTACGTGGGCTATGAAGAGGGCGGCCAGCTCACCGAGGCCGTGCGTCGCCGCCCATACTCGGTGCTGCTGCTCGATGAAATCGAGAAGGCCCACCCCGACGTCTTCAACGCGCTCCTGCAGGTGATGGACGACGGGCGCTTGACCGACGGCCAAGGCCGGACCGTCAATTTCACGCACGCGATCATGCTGATGACCTCGAACGTCCCGCCCGAGGAGCTGAAGTCGCGCTTTCGTCCCGAATTTCTCAATCGCATCGACGAGATCATCGAGTTCGCTCCGCTGGACAAGGCCCAACTGCGCAAGATCGTCGACGTCCAGCTGGCCTCCCTGCGCAAGCGCCTGGCCGAGCGACGCGTGACGCTGGAGGTCACCGACGCGGGCAAGAACCAGCTGGCGCGCGAAGGCTACGATCCGGCCTACGGCGCGCGGCCGCTGAAACGCGCGATCTCGCGGCTCATCGTGGACCCGCTGGCCAGGCTCCTGCTCACCGGGGAGATCAAGGACGGCGATTCGATCGCCGCCGACGCGGGCAAGGACGGCCTCGTCTTCCGCGCGGCGACGGGCCGCAAGAAGAAAGAGGACTCCTCCGCCTGACGCGTTCCCTCTCTCGACGCGCCCCGGCCGGAGTCCGCGCCCTGCTCGCGGCAACGGCGTTCGCCCTCTCCACGGCCGCGTCCGCGACGCCCATGCGCCTGGCCCTGATCGAGGACGACCCGACGCACATCACGATGCTGCTGGCCGCGCCGATCGAGCGCGTCCTGCGCGAGGCCGGGGCGGAGGCGCAGCTGGAGGCCGTCGACGAGATCACCTGCTCGTTCGCCGGGCCCGATCACCGCTTCCGCCTGCCGCCCGGCATCGGCGCGCCCGACACGACGGCGTCGTCGGACGCCGTCGCGCTGGAGAGCGAGGCCGAAGTCGCCTTCATCTATCCTCCCGCCCCCGATTTCGTCGCCGCGCTGAAGAAAGCCGCGTCCGACCCGGCGACCTTCCACCGCCCGAACTCCGTGCGCCTATGGGAGCATGAGGCGGAAGCGGCCGCGTCGACCGACGCATCCGGCGTCGCGACCCTCACCCTGCGCGCGCAGTTGGACCGCCCCGCGACGCGGCGCTGGCGCACCAGCGTGGCCGCGTATTACCGCGTGCGCTGGAAGGGCCGCGACACCGCGGTCGTCGTCCTGGGCCGCGCCTACGGCGGACTCGGCCGGCTGGCGACCGCCGCGGGGCGGGAGGCGACGACCGGGGTTCCCCTTATCGGAGTGGCCCGCGGGGGAACCTTCGGATACGCGGCGTCCGACGTGCATGGCCGCGCCGCCGCGGAGACCTTGGAGAGAGCGGGACTGCGCTACTCCGCCGTCGACGTCTCGGAAATCGAGCACTGGCCCGAGCTGACGGATTATCGCCGCGAACGCCCGGACGGCATCCGCTACCTTTCGGCCAACCTGACGTATTCCACGCAGACGGACAGAACCGTCCTGCCCGCCTACGCGGTGTTCGAGGCGTCAGGCACGCGCGTGGCCCTCGTCGGGCTCACGCCCGGCCGAGTGGGCGGTCT
>CAIQSZ010000339.1 GCA_903874575.1 uncultured Elusimicrobia bacterium | reverse complement strand
GTCCCGAGTCGGCCGCCGTTTGGGCTGGCTATAGCGCGCTGCTGGCCTCTTGGGGGCGGTTCCAACAAGCCGACGCGTTCGGCCGGTTGGCGGCGGCGTGAAGGAGTTCGTTTCGCGGATACTGGGGCGCTGAGGAGGGAAATCGATGCCGAGGCTTTTATTGAAGTTCAACGCGGCCGTGATCAAGGAGATACAGATCGGCGCGGATTCCTTGGCCGTCGGCCGCAAGGCGGACAACGACATCGTCATCGACAACCCGGCGGTGTCCGGGCACCATTGCCGCATCTCCATGCAGGGCGGCGCCTATTTCGTCGAGGATATCGAATCCACCAACGGGACCTTCGTCAACGGCAAGCGCGTCAAGAAATCCGGCCTTCACAACAACGACGTCGTCGGCCTGGCCAAGCACGCGCTGGTGTTCCTGGAGGACGCCCCGCCGTCCGCGCCGGCTCCGCAGCCGACGGGCAAGGATCGTGCGGGCTGGCTGCGCGTGCTCAAGGGCGTCGTGGGCGCGGCCGAATACGAGCTCAAGGGGATGTCGACCTATATCGGCAAGTCCGACCGCGTGCAGGTGACCATCAAGGGGTCCGGCTTATTCGGCTCGGCGCCCGAGGTGGCGGCCTCGATCCATCGCAAGCCCGAGGGCTTCGTGCTGGTCGCCGTGACCGACGGCTACCCCGTCGTCAACGGCTCCAAGGTGAGCGGTTCCGTTCTATTGAACGAGGGCGACCTCATCGAGTGCGGCGCGACGACGATGCAGTTCGAGCTGCGCGACTCCGCCTGACCGGCGCCCCCGCGAAGCTTCGTCATCTTCGGGAGAGACCGAAGCTCGCCGATTCTTTGACTTGAATCAATTGAAACGGGGCGGCGTCCGGAAGTAGAATATCGCCAGGCGGCTTGTTTCCGCGCCGCCGCGACTTTCTTCGGAGCCCCTCCATGAGCGATACCTCTGCCAGCGCCAAGTCCGAGCCGTCCGCGATCCCCTTCGAGGAGATCGAGTCCGCCGTCGTCCGCTTCGCCGGCGATTCCGGCGACGGCATCCAGTTGACCGGCGCCCAGTTCACCACCGCCACGGCTTTCGCCGGCAACGACCTGTCGACCTTCCCGGACTATCCCGCCGAGATCCGCGCCCCCGTGGGGACCATCGCGGGCGTGTCCGGCTTCCAGATCCAGTTTTCGTCCCGCGAGGTGCTCACCCACGGCGACGCCCCCGACGTCCTCGTGGCGATGAACCCCGCGGCGCTCAAGGCCAACCTCAAGGACGTCCGCAAGGGCGGCATCCTCCTCGTCAACAAGGACAATTTCAGCCAGGCGAACCTGACCAAGGCCGCCTACGCGACGAATCCTCTCGAGGACGGGACTCTTTCCGACTGGCGCGTCATCCAGGTGGAGTTGTCCCGCCTCACCCGCAACGCGCTCGAGGGCATGGGCCTGTCGCCGACGGAGACGGAGCGCTGCAAGAACTTCTTCGCGCTCGGCATGGCCTACTGGCTGTACGACCGGCCGCTGGAGCCGACTTTGCGCTGGATCGAGCAGAAGTTCAAGAAGAACCCGAAATACGTCGAAGCCAACCACAAAGCCCTGCACGCGGGCAACGCCTACGCCGAGACGGCCGAGATCTTCGGCCATCATTATCGCGTGCGCAAGGCGCCCATCAAGCCCGGCGTATACCGCAACATCACCGGCAACGAGGCCGCGGCCCTCGGCTTCGTCGCGGCGTCCCAGTCGTCCGGCCTGCCGCT
>CAIQSZ010000338.1 GCA_903874575.1 uncultured Elusimicrobia bacterium | reverse complement strand
CTTTGCGCCGCCCTCCAAACGCGACAGGTCCAGCAGGTCCGAGACGAGCCCGGATAAGCGCTTGGCGGCCGACTTCGCGATCTGGAGGAATTTCATCTGTTGCTCGTTGACGGGCCCGGTCTCGCCGTCGAGCATCACGCTCAGGAAGCCGGTGATCGTGGTCAGCGGCGTCTTGAACTCATGGCTCACGGTGGACACGAACTCGTCCTTCATACGATTAAGGGTCGCCAATTGTTCCGCCGTCTGCGCCAACCTTCGGTTCAACATGGAAGTCTCCACCAGAATGGAGGCTTCTTCGGCGACCACCGTGACGAGGGCCAGGGCGTCCCCCCCGAACGCGTTGCGGCGGCGGCTGCCCACGCGCATCACGCCGAGCACGCGGTCCTCGATCATGAGCGGAACGACGAGCAGGGAGTGAACCTTCCAAAGCCGCGCGTAGCGGGCGATGACGCCCGGGTCATTCTGCGCGTCGCCGCTCATGAATGGCTTGCGGGTCTTGAACACGCGGACCGAGGAAGCTCGCTCCTCCGTCAGAGGAACGCGGTACAGGAATTCCTCGCCCTCCAGCCCGTAGGCTCCGGTCTGGGTGACCAATTCGCCGGTGAACTCATCCAGGATGAGGAAGGCAACCAGATCGGCCTCCAGCGCGCGCGCCACTATGGCGACGATGGCTCCCAGCGAGCCGTCGCTGCCGACGCGGGTGACCATGGCCTGCGCGACGTCGTGAAGGGTCTTGACCTCCTTGGACTTGCGAATCAAGCGGTCATGCGTCTGGGTGAGCTCCTCCATGGCGGCGGAAAGGCCGCCCTGGAGCCGCTCGCGCGTCGCCGAGAGACTTTCGATTCCATCAGCGATCTCCGAGGCCGCGCGCAGGCCTGCGGCCGCCATGGCGAGGTCCTCGGCGGCGCAAGCCGACTCGGCGTCGTACGCCATCCGCGCGGCGATCAAGGCGCCGGCCCCGCCGCCCGCTATCCAGCCGCAGGCCGTCGCCGCCGAGAAGCCCAGGTCGGCGAGCGCCTTCGCCAGGGGATCGGGCTGCGACGCGCCCGCGCGGTCCAATTCCCAACTCGCCGCTCCTTCGCGCGTCGCGCGAGAGAGAAAGCCTTGGTCCATGCGCAGCGCGGGCAGCGGCACTCGCGCCCACGCTCCGCCTCGCTGCGCCAGCAGGATCGCGCTTCCATCGGAGCGGCGAGCCACCGCGGCCAGCGCCAGGTCCGGGTGCAGTTCGAGCAAGGCGTCCAGCGCCCGGGCCGCGGCCTCGGCGACGGCTTGAGCGGGATGACGTGCGATTTCCCGGGCGTCCAGCAAGCGCGCGGCCAACCGCCGCACCGCGGCAAGCTCGATCTGTTTGCCTCGCAGCGACCGCTCCAGCGGCAACTGACGAAAGCGGATGAACGCCCCCCAAGACGCGGTCGCCGCGACGGCCGCCGCCAGAAACGTCCCGATGGCGAAAGCGTCCGCGCTCATGCTCTCGGAGGAAGGCGCGCGAAATCCAGGTGCGCGTTCAGATAATAGGCCGACAATGAAAGTCCGTTGTACGGGATCCATGCCATCTCGACGTTGAAACTTTCGAGAATACGACGCGTCGCGTGGGCGAACTCCGCGGCGCGGGGGCCCAGCGGACTGTCGGCCATGGGCCCGATGATCAGCGCCCGCGTGACGCGCGCGCGCGCGCACATCTCGCCGATCAAGAACGGAACGCCGTAAGGCTGAGTCGCGTCATAGACGTCCCACAGGGCATGGCGATACACCTTGGCAAAGCCGTTCCTGGAGCCGAACTCATAGAAAGTCGCGGCGGCGAACGCGCCGAGACCGTCCTGGCCCTTCGGCGCGATCACCGCCAAGGACTCGGCATCATCGCCGGCGACCGGCGGCACGAAAGAATCCGGGGGCTTGGGAGCCGCGGCTCCTCCGCTCAGGAGCGGATCAAAAATCAAGGGCAGGAGAACCTGAAGGTTCGAAGGCTGATCGGCGGCCGTGCGAATCCTCTTGAAAACCACGATGCGTTTGAGCCACTGCGTAAGATCCTGATAGCCCCAGACCGAGAGCTTGTCGTGGAGCAACGCGATCTCATCGCTGCCCAGTTCGGCGCCGGCGCGCTCGGCCGACGCCGCGATGATGTCCTTCTGCACGATGGAACTGGGAACCTTCAGATCCACGGACCATCCCTTGGAGAAAGAGAACCTGAGAACCTCCTCCAGCGCGCTGAGGGACTTCGGAGGATATAGGGAAGTGATCACGACCTGCTGGCCGCGGTCGAAGAAGGTCTTGAAGACGTTGGCAAGCGCGTCCTTATTTTGATCGGAGACGGCCATTAAGTGGATGTCGTCGATGAGCAGGGCCTTCGAGTTGTTGATCCTGGTCTCGATTTCGACCATGCTCCCGCGCTCCAGGGCCGCGTTGACGGCGCGCGACAGGCGCGAACCGGACGTCGAGAGCAGGACGGTCCCGCCCAGCCCCTTCGACAGCGCCGACGCGATCGCATTCAGCAGGTGAGACTTGCCCGTGCCGGGGACGCCGTACAGGAACAGCGGATTGTACATCGAACCCGGAGACGTCACCACCGACATGGCCGCCGCATGCGCGAAGCGATTATAGGCCCCGACCAGCAAAGACTCCATCGCCCAATCCTGGCGCAATTCAGCGGACACGGGGTAGCTCGCCGACGCCGTCGGAAGAGGCGCGAAATCCGGCTCGGCCGTCGCGGGAGCGGGCTGCGGCGGCAACGACGGAGCCGGGGGAGGAGGTGAAGGAACGATCTCGGGATCGGCGGCGAGCGCAACGAGTTCGGGGAACGACGGCGCGGGCGGCACCGGTGAAGGATCCAGGACGGGGATCTCGGACGCAGGAGGGATCGATACGGGAGCGGGCGTGACCGTCATGGGGGACGCCCCTTGGTTCAGCCAAGCGTCCAGCTTCGCGCGCGCCTCGGGCTTAAGGCGATGGAGGACCAAGCACTGGTTGAACCCTTCGACTTGGGAAGGATAAGGCCGCCCCATCAGAGCGCCGAACCTTTTAAGCAAAGCGGCGACGTCCCCCTTTTCTCCCTGGATCAACAGAAGGTGACGGTCGGGATCGTCGTTGCTCGGAGTCGGGCGGACTTCCCAACGTTCCATCATGACTCCCCGGGAAGCAGCATCATATCGACGATAACGTCGACCGCGGTGGATTTTTTCTGCACGTCGCCCGAGGGGACGTAGCGAAACAACAGACCGCCGCGTGCGCACGCCTCGGACAACGCTTCGACCTTCGCCGCGGGCCACCCCTCGACGACGGCGAGCAAGAAAACGGCCCTCGCCTCGCGTGCTTTCTGGTATACCGCCTCGGGGTCGCTTTGAGCGCCGACCTCGATGGAAAGAACCTGGCGCAGGAACAACGGCTTCTTCGAAATCGTGCGGGCGGCCTGCGAAAGAAAAGCGGACAACGCCGTGCGGGCTTCCTGACCGGCGAAAGTGTAGATGTACGCGACGCGCCGGATCTGATCCTTCGGCGTCGTCGCCGGGACCTCCTCCGAGATCGGCGCCGGAGATCCTGGGGCAAGCGGCCCGGCCGCGGCGGGCGGAGGAGGCGGGGCGGCGGCCTTAGGCGGCCCTGGGGGAGGAATGGGAGCGGCCTTGGCGACGGGAGGAAGCGCCGGAGAAGGAGAGGGCGCGACGGGCTTCGGCGGCTGCGCCGGGAGAAGGGACGCCGCTTTGACCACGGGTGGAAGCGCGGGCGAAGGAGGGGATGCGACGGGCTTCGGCGGCTGCGCCGGGAGAAGGGGCGCCGCCTTGACGATGGGCGGAAGCACCGGAGGCTCCGCCGAGGGCTTAGCCGCCGGCGCGACGCCCGCGCCGCCCAGACCCGATAGGATCGAGTCCAGTTCCGCGAGGATGTCCTGAATCTCGTCGGGCTGTCCCTTCAGCTCGTCCGACATGGTCACTGACCGCCGAAGTTGAGGGCTTTGAGGCGCAGAGCGACGTCCTCGGGGTTGCTCGCCTCTTCCAAAACGGTCGCGTCGCTGATCTTCCCTTCGCAGAACAGGCGCAGGAGGTCCTGGTCGAAGGTGTTCATGCCGTAATATGCGCCGGCCTCCAAAGTCTTGCGCAGTTCCGCGGTCTTACCCTCAAGAAGGTGGCGCCGGACCAAGCTGTTGCCGACCATGATCTCGACGGCGGGGTACCGCGTCTTTCCGTCCTTGGAAAGCACGAGACGCTGGCCGATGACGCCCTTGAGGCAGTTCGCCAGTTGCTGGCGCACCTGCCCGTGCTGATGCGCGGGGTGCGCGTCGACGATGCGATCCACGGTCTGCGTGGCGTCGATGGTGTGGATGGTCGAAAGCACGAGATGGCCGGTCTCGGCGGCGGCGATGGCCGCCTGCATGGTCTCGAAATCGCGCATCTCGCCGATCACGACGACGTCCGGGTCCTGGCGCAGGATGTGCTTGAGCGCGCCCGAAAACGACCGCGTGTCCAGCCCGACCTCGCGTTGGACGATGGTCGATTTGATGTCGGAATGGACGTGCTCGATCGGGTCCTCGATCGTGATGATGCGCGCCTGGCTCGTCATATTGATGAAGTTGACGAAGCTGTTGAGCGTGGTGGTCTTGCCTGCGCCGGTGATGCCCGCGAACAGGATGAGGCCGCGGCTCTCGTTGCCCAGCTTGGTCAAAGGCTCGATGGGAAGATGAAGTTCCTCGAAGCTCTTGAGCCTCACGGGCACGATGCGCAAAGTCAGGGCGATGGTGCCTT
>CAIQSZ010000337.1 GCA_903874575.1 uncultured Elusimicrobia bacterium | reverse complement strand
CGACGGTGCAGTTCTCATGTCGAGAGAATAGCTCTCGACGAGGTATTATGTCAAGTTATTTATGAGACACTACACTAGTCTATCCGGGCTGGGGGACAAAGCGAAGGGTCGGAAGGCCTGCGAATCATTAGGCCTAAGGGCCCTGGCATGGGATTCGGCGACGGCGCCTTTCGCGCCCGCCGCGATTTGCTAGAATCCGCCCATGACGGGGCAGAGCGCGCTGGCATGGGGCGCCTTCGGTTTCTACGGCGCGGCGACGGGCGCCGCTTTCGGCTATCTTTTTTCGAAGAATCCGCGCTTCAGCCGCGCGATGCTCGGACTTCTCGGCGCGGGCCTGCTTCTGCACGCGGGCGCTTTTCTCGGACACCTCGCGGCCTTCTGGGCGTTTCCCGAGAATCGATTCTTCCTGCCCGTGACGTCCTTCTACGGCGCGCTTTCCTACATGTCCCTGGCCCTGGCGGGCGCGTTCTTCGTGGTCGAGGGGCGCAATCGTCTCGGCATTTTGGGGGCCTTCGTCCTGCCGTGGGCGGCGGGCGCGCTGGGCCTGGCGGCGGCGTTCGCCGATCCCGGTTGCGCGCCGTTGGCGCCGGCCCTGCGCTCTTATTGGCTTAACATCCATCCGATGCTGATGATGACGGCTTACGCGGCCTTCGCCAACGCCTTCGGCGTGGGCTTGGCCCTGCTCATCCAAGAATCACAGATCAAGTCCCGCAAGCCGACGGAGCTGTGCTACCGCCTGCCTTCGCTGGACGAATTGGACGCGCTCAACGGAAGGATCGTCGCGTGGTCGTATCCGCTTCTCCTGATCGGCTTGGGCATGGGTTTTGTCTGGGCGTACACCTCCGATTGGGGGCGAATCTGGACCCGCGACCCGAAGACGATCCTGTCGCTGGCGACGGCCGCGGTGTACGGCATTTTTCTCTACATGCGCTACGTCGCGGGCCGGCGCGGACGTCGGCTGGTGTACGTTTCCATGCTCGGCTTCGCGTCGGTGCTGGCGACCTTCTTCGGCGCCGAACTGCTCAGCGGGCGGCACGTCTACATGGGCGGTCCTCGATGAAGCTGCTGGCGTTCAGCTGGAGCCATCGTTGCTCGGCCGCGTCCGCCCGCGAGGCGCTGGCGGCCGTCCCGGTCGCGAAGGTCCTCTCCGAGCTCAAGGAGCGCGGCGCCGCGGAAGCCGTGGCCGTCTCCACCTGCAACCGATTCGAGCTGTTTTCCGCCGGACGCCCCGGCGCGGAGCCGGACGCCGCCGCCATCCTGGGGGTTCTTTCCGAACTGGCCGGCGCCCGCGTCGAGCCGGAAGCCGAGCGTCGAGAGGACCTCGACGCCGTCCTCCACCTGTTCGCGGTCGCTTCGGGCCTGGACTCCCTCGTGGTGGGGGAAAGCGAGATTTTGGGCCAGGTCAAGACCGGCTACGAGACGGCCAAGTCCTCGGGCTTGACCGGCAAACGTCTCAACGTCCTGTTCCAGCGCGCGCTGTACGTGGGCAAGAAGGTGCGCACCGAGACGGCGATTTCCGCGGGCGCCATGTCGGTGCCGTCGGTGGCGGTCCAGTTGGCCGAGAGCATTTTCGGCCGCTTGGAGGGGAAGTCGGCGCTGGTCCTGGGCGCGGGCGCGATGGCGGAACTGGCGGTCAAGCACTTGGTCGCGCGCGGCGTCGGACGTCTTTCCGTCGCCAACCGCACCTGGGAGCGCGCCTATGCCTTGGCCGCGCGCTTTCACGGCGAAGCCGTGAGATGGGAGGACTTCCCTTCGGCGCTCGTGCAGGCCGACGTGGTCATCTCCTCGACGGGCGCGCCGCAGGCCGTGCTGACGCAGTCCGTCGTCAAGGCCGCGTCCCGCGCGCGCGGAGGGCGCTCGCTCTTTCTCATCGACATCGCGATGCCGCGCGACATCGAGGAGTCGGTTCATAAGCTGGACGGCGTGTTCCTGTACCGTCTCGAGGATTTGGAATCCATCGTGGCCAAGAACGTCTCCTCGCGCGTGGAAGCGATGGCCGCGGCGCGCCGCATCGTCGAAGCCAAGGCCGCGGAGTTCGACGCGTGGGCCAAATCCCTGTCGACCGGGCGCGAACTCAGCCTCCGGCACTCGGAGCGTCCCGTCAAAAGGGGGGCCGCGCGATGACCGGAAAATCCAAGGAACTTTCTCTCGGAGCCAAGGCGCCGGATTTCTCCGCGTCCGACGAGACCGGGCGCGTATGGACGCTCAAGGCCTTGAAAGGCAAGACCGTCGTCTTGTACTTCTACCCGAAGGACGGCACTTCCGGCTGCACCGCGGAGGCCTGCGATTTCCGCGATCGCTACGACGCCTTTTCCGATAAACAGATCGTCATCCTGGGCGTCAGCCCCGATACGGCGAAGTCCCATGCGGGGTTCAAAGCCAAGCACGCCCTGCCGTTTCCGTTGCTTGTCGACCCGGACAAGGACGTCCTCAAGGCGTATGGGGCGTGGAAGGAGAAGTCGATGTACGGACGCGCGTACATGGGCGTCGAGCGCTCGACTTTCGTGATCGGTCCCGACGGCCGTATCAGGCATGTCGCGCGGAAAGTCTCCGTCCCCGGCCACGCGCAATCCATCCTGGAGTCCGTCTAGGCGACGGCGAGGCCTGTCGTCCCGCATAGAAGCAATGCCGAGGTGAAGCAATGAAGCGATGGAAAAGCGTCTTATCGAGCGCGTCGATGGCGGCGGCGTCGTTGTTGGGCGCTTTATTGATCGGCGAGGGTTTGGTGCGCGTCGTGAAGCCGAAACCGCGGGCTCAAGTGGTGGCCTCGAAGTCCAACCTGAAGCTGATCGACGGCGTGCCCACTTGGAGGCAGAGAGGCACCGAGGAGCGGCTCAACGAGGATTGCCCGGACGAGGCGAAGAAGAGCGAAAACATCGTTCTCGTCGGAGACTCTATTTTTTTCGGGAGCGATTTGCCTGCGGAGGCGACGTTCGGACTCGGGCTTCAGGCCCGACTGGATAAGCTTGGAGGAGCCCGGAAGCGTTGCGTGCTGAATCTCGCCCAGCCCGGATTCAATTTCGACGCCCAGTACGCCGTCTCCAAGAGCTATATCCAGAAATACCGGCCGCGGATCATCTACTGGGAGATCTGGCAAAGCAACATCATGGCGTACGCGATGCTGGGAGACTCCGCGTACGCTCTGTCGCGCTTGAGCGTGGGAGACGACGGCTATCCCTCGATCTTCGGTCTGACCGAAGGGCTCAACCGTTGGTTGTTCACGCGATCGCGATTATATGCGTATGCGACGCTGGCGTTGGCGCCGGAGGACCGGCGCCAGACGGACGTGCGCATCCCGTGGCAGAGGCTGGCGGACGAGAAGCTGCCTCTGCTGCTGGACTTGGCCCGGCGCGCGGACGCCACGCTCGTATTCGTTTTCTGTCCGAGCCTGGACAGGGATTTCCGCGGGTCGCTGCAAGACCCATATCGCGGATTCGCTCCCGTCATGGACTTCGCCCGGCGGCATGGAATCGAGACCGTTTCTTTAGCGCAGGAACTGATCGGGACGGATTATCGCCGCGTGAGAAGGGATTCCTGCTGCCACTACAACGCGCAAGGTCATTCGCTCCTGGCGCGGATATTCGAACGGCTCACGCTCCGCCTCCTCGGGGACTCGCGGCGCCGAGCCTCCGCCCTGAAATCCGTCGGCGCCTAAGGCCCGGCGGTCCCGCTAGGGGAACTGCCGGGCGAACGGATCGGCGCCCAGGGTCCCGACGAGTTCGTCCAAGTACGAAGGAGCGCCGACTCTCGCGATCTCGGCGGCCGCCGATGAAATCCGCGTCTCCAGGTCCGGCAGCCCCTGGGCGTTCTTCGCGCGGAAAGTTTCGAGGCTCGCGCGATGCCTCGCCCAGAGGGCGACGTCCCGCCGT
>CAIQSZ010000336.1 GCA_903874575.1 uncultured Elusimicrobia bacterium | reverse complement strand
GCCGCGGCCCAGGCGCTCGACATGGAGCGACCCGTCGGCAAGGTAGGCCTTGTTGACGTCGGTGATTTCCAGTTCCCCGCGCGGCGAGGGCTTGAGCTTGGCCGCGACGTCGAGAACCGAATTGTCGTAGAAGTAAAGGCCCGTCACGGCGTAGTTCGAGCGCGGCGCGGCGGGCTTTTCTTCCAGGCTCAGCGCGGCGAACTTCGCGTCGAACTCGACGACGCCGTAGCGCTGGGGGTCGCGCACCTGGTAGGCGAACACCGTCGCGCCCCGGCGGCGGTCGGCGGCCGATTTCAGATAATCCGGCAGGCCGTGGCCGTGGAAGATGTTGTCGCCCAGCACCAGCGCGACGCGGTCCTTGCCCACGAACTCGCGCCCGATGATGAACGCCTGCGCCAGGCCTTCCGGCTTGGGCTGGGTCGCGTAGGAAATCTTGATGCCCAGCGGCGCGCCGTCGCCCAGCAGTCGTTGGAACCCGCCCTGGTCCTCGGGCGTCGTGATGATGAGGATGTCGCGGATGCCGGCCAGCATCAAGGTCGACAGCGGGTAGTAGATCATGGGCTTGTCGTGCACCGGGACCAGCTGCTTGCTGATCGCGCGCGTGACCGGATACAGGCGCGTGCCCGATCCGCCCGCGAGGATGATGCCCTTGATCCTGTCGCCCATGCTTTCTCCCGAAATGTGTGCCCCCGGCTGGGCTCGAACCAGCGACCAACCCGTTATGAGCAGGCTGCTCTGACCAACTGAGCTACAGGGGCATTCTCGTATTTTACAGTCTTTTTTAGGCGAGCGGGGGAGTGATTAGCCCCCGCTTAACTTAATGCCGGTTTAGCGCACCATCCGCGGAGCCTCTCCTGTGGCGTCTGGACCAGGCGCTATATCGGTAGCCGAAACTTTATCGTTTCGGAATTGGATTTGATAAATCGCAAGCTGCTCTCCAGGAAGCGGCATCCGATTTTTATAGTAAGTCCACGTTGAGAAATCTTTTGCCGTCGGTTCCCCCAGTAATTTAATAATATATTCCTGAGTCATGCCGGGCTTGATCGACTCGAATTTCCGGACAAACTCGGCTGAATCGGGTCCCATGGCTTTTTTTCTCCTTCCGGGGCTCAGCTCCGACGCTTTCCCGGAACCGGTGCCGCAGAAAACGGCTAGGCCGCTTTTGGCGTAGTTCGAACGCGCGTCGGGCTCCAATTGCTCGGCGGGGTCGGGATCCGGCAGTTCGCGGTAGCAGCCGTAGATGACATGTTTGACAGGGGCATTGCCCTGCGCGCAGGCGTTAGGATATTTGAAGCTAGAGCGGCTGTCATCATCGAAGGGCAGGACAAGGCCCGCTTTCTTCATCCAATCGAAGGTGATCGGCGTCTTGGCGGCGGGGTCGGAGGAGTCCAGCCAGGCGTTAAGCTCTCCCAAGGTTCTAAAATCTTGGACCTTGAGGAGCTTCCCGTCGAAGACTCGCTGATATTCGTAGACGGACGATCGGTATGCCCCGCCGGCTTTCTCGAGAAAAACATCGCCGACGCTTGGCCACTGCTTGATGACGCCCTTGCGGTCGGGCCTGAAATCGACGACTCGACCGAGGTCCGGCTCCTTGACCCGCGCGGAGGCCAAGGCTTCGAAGCGCGTCGCATCGATCAGGTAGGGGCGCTTGTCGCTCCCCGTTACTTCGATAACGGCATGCCCGGCATTGGGACAGCCTGAGTTGAATGCATCCACGTAGGCCACGTCATAGGCGGGATAAGCCGTATGGAAAAGAGAGAAGAAAATTTTCGCTGATTCGACGCAGCCGTTGATGGTCCCGTCGTTAAACGACCTCCGGCCCGTCCATTCGTGAGCTCCGCGCCTCCCGTCGGGCGCGTATGAAAGGCGCCCGTTCATCGCGCGGAGTACGTTGACGACGGCTTCCTCGGCGGATTGCTGAGGCGCGGCCCGCAAAGCGGCGACCGCACCGTCGAAAGCGCCGCGCGTCGCCAGGAGCGAACCGCTCCCCCAGGCCTTACCGACGAAGGCCATGGAGAGGCCGGTAAGGGCGCTTAAGGCATAGATGGAATTAAGACGTCGCACCCGCGGATTATAGTCCCTGTCCGCTTCGGATGCAAGATGATGAACTGCGCCGTTGTCAGTCGCAGTACTCCGGGAAGTGCTGCTTCACGCAGTCCGGGCAGTACCCATGGCTGAACTGCGCCCCGGACTTTTCGGAGATGTAGCTCTCCATCTGCTTCCAGACGCCCTTGTCGTCGCGGATCTTCTTGCAGTACGCGCAGGTCGGGAGGATGCCGCGCAGAGTCCTGACCTCGTCGAGCGCGACCTGAAGGTCGCGGTTTTTCTGATGCAATTCACGCGAAGCGTTCATAAGTTCATTCCCGAGCGCGGTCATCTTTTTAAGGATCGCGCCGTCGGTCAGCACGGACCTTTCGCCTAGCAGCAACCAGCCCTCGGCGACGGGGTAGGCCGCGCAGTCCAGGGATTGGACCGAGCCGGAAGCGCACTCGAGATTGAGCCGGACGGCGCAGGTCGCATCCTTAGGCAAAGACGCGAGGAGGTCGTCCCCCCCGGGGGCCATGAATTCCTGGAGCGGCCGGCCGACGGGGTCGCCGGAGAGGTCGAGCGCCGCCCGGAACGATACGTTCGCCGCCCGGATGCGAAGGTCGGGACCCAAAGTCAGAGCGACGGGACCGGCGCGTCGCTCGATAAAATCAAGGAGCTGTTCTCGATAAGGGCCGAACAAGTCGCCTGAAGAACTCATGGGCGTTCGTCGTCTTTCGATGGATCGGGGCCGAGGCGGCGCAGCCTGCGCACCCCTTCCCGCGCGTCCAAGAAAGTCTCATCGGCGCCGATGGCCTGACCCAGGTCCGGCTGTTCCTGGAAGGGGAGTCCACCGACGACGATCCTGACCGAGTTCAACTCCGGGCGCGCGCGCACGGCGGAGATAAGGGCGCGGGCGCGCTCCAAGTTGAAGGACATCGTGACCGACACGCAGAGCGCCGCGGGGCGCTCCCGCGCCAGCAGGGCGATAAGGTCCTGAGTGGGCGTGTTCGCGCCGAGATATTTGACGCGCCAGCCGTCCAGTTCGAGGAGGTCCGATACCATCCATGCTCCCAACTCGTGGAACTCGTTGGGGGCGGAGGTCACGACGATCGTGCCGCGCGAGGATTTCTGAACGACGAAATCCGTATAAAGCACCGTAATCATGCGCCCGGCCACGGCCGAGGCCAGGTGTTCCTCGGCGACCGAGGTCTGTCCGCGCTCCCAACGGGAGCCGATCTCCTTCATCACCGGCTGGAGGACTTCCAGGAAGAACCCCTCCAAGTCCGCCTCTTTCTGCACGATCGAGCGGCCCAGGAGCAATGCCTCAGCGGAGTCGCCTTCCAGCAGCCGCGCCAATAGGAGCCGACGCGCTTGCGCCCAGCGCGGATCGAGCGAGGGCTCCGACGACGGGGCCTCCCCGGCGGCGGCGATGAACATCGCGTGCCGGTCGATCATCCAGCGGTAGATTCCGGCGATCGGTTCCGCCTGTCCCGGCGCCAGTTCGGATTCGACCGCGCGCCGCCAGCAATCGAAGGCGATCGGGAAATAGTCGTAGGAAAAACCGTGCCCGCGGCAGGCGCGATAGGACCAGACGCAGGTGCGCGCATGCAGCTCGAAAGCGTTCAGCCGGAGCACGTTCGCCATGAAGGCCGCGTGGTTCTCGTGGTCGGCGCGCATCAATTCGACGGCGTTGCGTCCGATGAGGACCGCCAGGTCCGCGCGCGATTCCATGGCGGCGTTGACTCGTTCGGCGAGAGCGCCCGCCTTCCGCGAGTAATCCTCCGCCGCCCGCGCCGGTACCGCAGGGAGCTTGCGCGCGGACAAGAGCAAGTCTTCCATCATTGAGGGGTCCAATGCGGATCGGCCAGGAATAAACCGTCGACGAAGCCGATGTGATACACGACCCAGACGCCGAACGCCAGGCTGAGGAGCCCGGTGCCGAGCGTCAGCGCGCGCTCGAAAGCGCGGCCCCGGCGCACGAAGATCCGCATCGACGCTTCCAGCGAGGCGCTGACGACCATCATCCCCGCAAGCGTGCCCGCGCCGAAGACCAGAAGGTAGACGACGGCCGCGCGCGGCTCCTTGATCGTCGCCAGCACCAGCAAAGCGACGCCGGCGCTTCCGGCCAGGCCGTGGACCAAGCCGACGGCCAGCGAACGCCACAGCTGGAAGTGGTCGGGGCTTTCCAACCAGCCGAAGGTCAGCGCGTGCGTGTGCGCATGGGTATGGGGGCGCGCGTCGTGTTCGTGCCCTTGGTGATGGGGGGCGCCTGCCTCGTGCTCGTGCTCGTGCTCGTGTTCGGCGACGGCGAGCGGACCGAGTCCTCGTCCCACGATATTCAGGGCTCCCAGCAGGACCAGCATCAGGCCCACGGCGAACTCCATCGACAGTCCCAGCCGGGCGGGGATGACCACGTGGAACAGGATGATCGTGACTCCGACCGCGAAAATGGTGACGGTGTGGCCGATGCCCCAGACCGCGCCGAGCAGGCAGGCCGCGCCCAGGCGCTTTTCGCGCGCGACGATGGCGGAGACGGCGACGACGTGGTCGGCATCCGTCGCGTGGCGCATTCCGAGGAAGAAGCCTAAAGCCAGCAAGGACAGGAGTTCGTTCATGGATGCTCGGGGACATCCTAGCATCACTGGCGGCCGCGTCGCCATGCGCGATTGACGCCGCCGTCGTCGAAAAGGCACACTCGCGCCCATGACCGCGCCGCTCCCGGCCGAAGCCGCGCCCGCCTCCCGCGCCGAGCTCGCGTTCGAGGCCGTCGACGGCCGCACGGCCGTCGTCGCCCGGCGCGCGACGACTCCGCTGACGATCCTGACGCCGCGCCATCGGGGGACGGCGGCATGGGCCTGCGTCGGCAGTCATGGGGGGGGATTGCTCAGCGGCGACGCGGTGGCGCTGCGCGCCGACGTGCGCGCGGGCGCGAGCGCCGTCCTCGTCACGCAGGCTTCCACGAAGATACACCCCGGCCGGCCGGGCGCGCGGCAGAGTCTGGACGCGACGGTCGCGTCGGGCGGCTGTCTGACGGTCGCCCCGGACCCGGTGGTCTGCTACGCGGGCGCGCGCTATGCTCAGCGTCAGGAGTTCGACCTGGCGCCCTCGGCGAGCCTGTTGGTCGTCGACTGGCTGTCCTCGGGCCGCTCCGCCAACGGTGAACGCTGGCGCTTCGAGTCCTACGAGAGCCGCCTGGTGATACGCCGCGGCGGGAAGGAGCTGCTGTGGGATGCGACGCGCTTGGACGGCGAGGCGGGATCTCTGACGGCGCGCCTGGGGCGCTTCGACCTCCTCGGCCTTGCCGCCGCGACGGGCCCCGCGTTCAAGGACGGAGCCCGGCGCTTGCTCGAGCAGACCGCGCGCCGACCGGCGCCGCGCCGCGCGTCGCTGGCGGTCTCGGCCGCGCCGTTGGGCGGGGAAGGAGTTCTCCTCAGGTTGGCCGCGGAGTCGTTCGAGGAGGGCGCGGCGGAGTTGAGGCGCGCGCTGTCGTTCGTTTGGACGGCCCTCGGCGAGGATCCTTGGTCCGGGCGCGCATGACTCAGGAGGGGAACGTATGCATCTGACGCCGCACGAATCCGATAAATTAGCCCTTCATCAGGCTGGAGCGCTGGCGCAGAAACGCCTGGCTCGGGGGCTGCGCCTCAACTATCCGGAGGCCGTCGCGCTGATCGCCGCGCAGGTCCTCGAATTCATCCGAGACGGGCGTTCGGTCTCCGAACTCATGGATATGGGCCGTCGCCTGCTGGGTCGTCGGGACGTGATGGACGGCGTCGCCGAGATGATCGAAGAGGTCCAAGTCGAAGGCACCTTCCCTGACGGCAGCAAACTGGTGACCGTGCATCATCCGATTTCCGCCGAGCGCGGGGACTTAAAGCTGGCGCTGTACGGAAGTTTCCTGCCGCTTCCCGGCCGCGGGGCGGAGCGCTTCCCGGCCGCGGAGGCGCTTGCGGGCGTTCCGGGCGAGACGTTGCCGGCCGTCGGCGACGTCGAGCTCAACGCGGGCCGCCGGTCCGCCTCGCTGAAGGTGACCAACCGCGGCGACCGCCCCGTCCAAGTCGGCAGCCATTACCATTTCATCGAGACGAACCGCGAACTGGAGTTCGATCGCGCGAAGTCCTACGGCATGCGGCTCGATATCCCGGCCGGCGCCGCCGTGCGCTTCGAGCCCGGGGAGTCCAAGACCGTCAATCTCGTCGCCATCGCCGGACGCCGCGTCATCCGCGGCGGCAACGGCCTGGCAAGCGGACCGGTGAGCGCGGAGGGCGCGCGCAGGGCCGCGGCCGCGGTCAAGAAGGCGAAGTTTCGAGACTCCGGGAGGACTCGATGAGCCGACGCTTGGATCGCAGGCGCTACGCCGCCATATACGGCCCCTCGACGGGCGACCGCGTGCGCTTGGGCGACACCGGGCTCGTCGTCGAAGTCGAGAAGGATTACACCGTCTACGGCGACGAGTGCAAGTTCGGCGGCGGCAAGGTTCTGCGCGACGGCATGGGCCAGGCCGCGGGCGTCTCCGCGAGGGACGCGCTCGACTGCGTGATCACCAACGCGCTGATCGTGGACTGGACCGGCGTGTACAAGGCCGACATCGGCATCAAGGACGGACGCATCCGCGGCGTCGGCAAGGCGGGCAATCCGGACGTGATGGCGGGCGTGACGCCCGGGATGATCGTCGGCGTGACCACCGAAGCGATCTCGGGCGAGGGCTTGATCGTCACGGCCGGCGGAGTCGACACCCACATCCACTACATCTGCCCCCAGCAGGCCGACACCGCGCTGGCCAGCGGCGTCACCACGTTCATCGGCGGAGGCACGGGGCCCGCGACGGGCACCAACGCGACCACCTGCACGCCGGGCCCGCGTCATCTGGAGCTCATGCTGCAGGCCGTCGACGGGTTGCCCATGAACTTCGGTTTTACCGGGAAGGGGAATACCTCGCGCCCGGAGGGTTTGGCCGATCAAATTCGAGCCGGGGCGGTCGGGCTGAAGCTGCACGAGGACTGGGGCACCACGCCCGCCGCCATCGACTGCTGCCTGACCGTCGCCGACGAATACGACGTGCAGGCCACGATTCATACCGATACGCTCAACGAGTCCGGCTTCGTCGACGATTCCATCGCGGCGTTCAAGGGCCGCACCATCCATACCTATCATACCGAAGGCGCCGGCGGCGGCCACGCCCCCGACATCATCAAGGTATGCGGAGAGTCCAACGTCCTGCCCAGTTCGACGAACCCGACGCGTCCGTTCACGGTGAACACTCTCGACGAGCATCTCGACATGCTGATGGTCTGCCATCATCTCGATAAGGACCTGCCCGAG